>WLNX01000216.1 GCA_009699565.1 Actinomycetota bacterium
AGCTTGCGCAGTGGGTGGCGGAGAACAACTCGCGCCTGCCGATCGTCGCCTTCATGGCCGGCCGCTTCATGGACGAGATGCCGGGGATGAGCTTCGGCCACGCCGGCACGATCGTCGAAGGAAAAGAGGACACCGCGACCGAGAAGATCGCGCGCCTCGCCGAAGCTGGCATCACCGTCGCCGAGGAGATCAGCGAGATCCCCGCCCTTATCCAGGCGAAGATCGACGAGAGGAAGAGCTAATGCGCGCCGACGGAATCTTCATCGCCGTTGAGGTGAGCGACAGCGCCGCCGACGACAGCGCACTGGCCGCCAAGCTGGCCGAGGTCTGCCCGGTTGACATCTTCGGAGTGGACGCAGCCGGCAAGCTTGAGCTGCACGACAAGAACATCGACGAGTGCGTGCTCTGCCGCCTCTGCCTCGACGCCGCCCCCGAGGGCGCCGTCACGATCATCAAGCGCTACGACAACGACTCGCAGCTCTAAACGCGCCGCCGCGGTTAAGGGCTAACGACGCGCAGCCCCGGCACGCGGCTGAAGTCGGCTGCGTTACCAGTTAGTACGCCGTAGCCATGAGTCAGCGCTGTGCAGGCGATCCAGAGATCGTGAGCGCCGATCATCTCACCGCGCGTAACCAAATTCGCTGATACAGCGGCGTGAATCCGGGCCACTTGGTCGGTGATCGGTATCGGCTCCAGCGAGGCCAGTAGCCGCTCGACAAAGGCTCCACGCCAGATCCCCTCAGGCTCGGCGCTGCGCCACACGCCATGGAGCAGCTCGCTCACCGTGATCACGCTAACTGCCCTCTCTTCGTCGGCGACTGCGGTGAGCCCTCTTAGATCACCGCGCTCTGCGGCGATCAGTAGATCGGTGTCGATTAGGACGGCCATTCGCTCGGAACATCTTCATTCATCTTCTTGCGAATCTCGCGAAGCTCACCAGCGAAGGCGTCGTCCAGCGGCGGTCCCGCGGCAAGCATTTCCTTCAGGCGCGAAACCGTGACCGTCGAGGGTCGGCCAGACGAAACGACCGCAACAACGGCGCCCGCCCTAGTGATCTCAATTCGCTCGCCGGCGGCTACGCGGTTTAGCAGCGCCGAAAAGTTACGCGAGGCTTCTGTGGCTGTCATTTTGGTCACTTGAGCGAGCTTATCGGATAAATCAGATAAGTCCTCGTTAGAGCTGAAAAGCTGCATTCCCGCAGCCTCCCAGCCAAACCGTTACCGCGCTACCACCACTCGGCTACGAAGCAGCCGCTTCGCTGCTCTTCACTGCCTTCTTCATCATCGTCGCGCCGCTGACCATCCCCCGCCGCCACGGCGGCACGCCTTCGATCTCGATCTCAAGGCTGAAGCTGAGGAAGGTCCGGATCAGCACGATGATCGCCAGCACGACGACGTTGTCGAGCGTTGGCGCGACGGCGACGGTGCGGATCAAGTCTCCCGCGACAAGGATCTCCAGCCCCAGCAGGATCGACGAGCCGAAGGTCTGCCGCATCGTCCGGTAGGCGAGCGCGCCGCCGCTGCGACGCCAGGCGCGGATCGAGATGACGACCGCGAAGATCAGGCCAGCGATGAACACCAGCGCGGCAATCACCTCAAAGCCCTTCGCCACGTCAAGCATCAGCGTTGTGTAGGTGCTCTCGTCCATCGCTGAGGTATACCGCTGGGGGCGGCTGAATTGCTCTGCAGCGAACGTGCGTCAGGGCTAAAGTCCCCATATGACAACAAGTGACGCCACAAGTCCCTGGGCCCTCGACCCCGAAGCCACCAAGCGGCTCCCGCGCGGCCGTCACAAACTCTCGCGCGATCAGGTTCTCGCTTCGCAGCGCGGCCGCATGCTCCACGCAGTGCTGATTGCGACAGCCAAGAAGGGCTTTGGCTACTGCGTCGTTGGCGACGTGATCAGCGCGGCAGGAGTCTCACGCAAAGCCTTCTACGAACACTTCCGTGACTTTGAAGATTGCTGGTTCCAAGCCTATGAGACCGCAGCAGAGGTGCTGATTTCAACGGTCGTCAGCGCAACCGTCGAGGCCGACGCCGCAGGCGACCCGGGCAGAGCGACTGCGGCAGGAATCAGGGCGCTGATGGAGCTGATCGTCGAAGAGCCAGCCGTGGCACACGCCACGATTGTTGACATCGCCGGAGCCGGCCCGGAGGGGCTCAAGGCCCGCCAGCGGAACATGCACAGCTGGGCCGACCTGATGCTGATCACCTTCGACGGCGTCAAAGGCGCAAAGCCCACTCCAGAGCGCCGCCTTCAGGCCCTCGCCGCGGTCAGCATCGCGGAGGGAATCCTCGTCGAATATCTCGTCTCGGAGAAAACAGACGAACTGCCCGCGGTCAGCGACCAGGTTGCCGCGCTGATGAGCGGCGCGCTCACGCAGTAGCGAGCCCGCTCTCCACGCTGACATCAAGAGCTACAGCTTCAACTAGCCGCTCAACTAGCAGCGGCGTAACCGGCTAAAGCGGATACGGCAGCGCACCCAGCCAGCGCGCCCACACGCCAGCAAGATCAGCACCGGCGATTCCCTCATTCAGCAGCGCCACCAGCTCTCCGTCCCCCTTGCGGCAGGCGGCGCCCCAGGCGTTGGCGGTCGGAGCGGTGAAGGCCAGCTCGATCGTCGGGTCGGGCTCGATGAAGCAGACGTCGTCGTCAACTACCGCGTCCACCTCCCCCGCCCGCAGCGACGCGAGCATCTCGCCGAGCACGTCTTCACTGGTTGACGCGTCGAACGGCACGACGATCGCGCCGGGGAAGGTCTTAGCCAGCGCAAGGTTGGTTGAGCCGTCGATCGCCAGCACGCGCAGCCCCGCCAGATCCTCCGGGCCGTTCACGCCCGCCCCGGGCCGCGTAACGACCGACTCGTTGAAGACGGCGTAAGGGGCGCTGAAGTCGAAGATCTCCTGCCGCTCCGGCGTGATCGCGCAGCCACACCAGATCGCGTCACACTCACCGCGCTCCAAAGCGCCCGCGAAGTCGCCCCACGGGCGGAAGATCCACTCCAGACCCAGCCCGGCGGCCGCTGCGACCGCGGCAGCAGCGTCGGGCTCGTAGCCGCTGCGCCGGCCTGTTGCGTCGTCGGTTGTGAAGAGTGGCGGGACGTCGAGCGAGGAACAGACGAGGGTGAGGGTGTTTGGGGTGATCGTGGGCACTGGTGGTGGAGCGTAACTGAGGCGCGACTACTCACCGGATTCAGCTAGCGCGCCGAACGGGATTGCAAGAAGCCCAAAGACGGTCTGCGTGATCGCCATTGCCG
>WLNX01000217.1 GCA_009699565.1 Actinomycetota bacterium
ATCTGGTGGATCCCCGTCGTTATGGGCCTGATCGCCCTCGGTGTGGGGATCTTCTTTGTGGTCAAGAACGACTCGACGCTCACAACCGTCACCGTCATCCTTGGCATCTTCCTGCTGATTCAGGCAGCCGTTGAGATCCTTACCGCGATTCTCGGCAAGGGAGAAGGGCGCGGCGTGCTCGCAGTCGTTGGCGTGGTCACGGCAATCGCCGGGTTGCTGCTGGTCAAGAAGCCTTTTGAAACGCTGACCGTGCTGATCCTGATCCTCGGAATTGTCTTCATCGTCGCCGCAATCGCCCGGTTTGTCGATGCGGCGTCGTCCAGCGAGGGGCGCGGCGGCAACTTCCTCGTCTGCCTGATCGACTTGGCGGCCGGCGTCATAATTCTTGCTTGGCCCGACCTGACGCTGACAGCGGTCGCTGTGATCATCGGGATCGTGCTGATCATCCGCGGACTGCTGATGATCGCCTTTGGCCTCCAGATCAAGTCTGCCGAGAAAGAGCTCGCAAGCTCTCTCTGATACCTGCGCGGCGCGGGCTTGTCGAAGCCCGCGCCTAGCGGAGCTTCGGCAGCTTCGCCGCGACCAGCTTCGCGATCACGCGGTTGCCTGATGTGTGCAGGTGGATGTCGAACTTGTCGCACCAGAAACTGATCCGGCAGACGTTGGCCACCGGCGCCGGCAGAACGCCCCAAGGCTTCAGCCGCGTCCGCTTGGCAAGGCTTCCATACGCACCGGTGGCCGCGGTCGCGTCGGCAAACGATGCTCCGGCATCGGCATAGGCAGCCTTTAGCGCAGGGTTGATCCGATACCGAAATGCAGGCACCGAGCTCTTGGCCAGCCGCATACCGGCGTCGTTTGGTAGCGGCGGAGCAGGAAAGAAGACGGCCCAAGCGCCCAAGAAGACGTCCGGGTAGGTAGTACCCACAATCGTCGTCCCCGGCCCGGCCGCGCTGCGCAGCGATCCTGCGATCGTGCCAACGGCGCTCCGAAGGCGCGCTGCACCGTCGTTGAAGCAGGTTGTCGTGTCGACGACAAGGCTGCAGCCGTTCACGTCATTTAGGCCGACCGACGAGCTGATCAGCGCGATTTTCGCGCGATTTGCGCGGATGAAGTCGGTCGCGGCTGCGAGCTGAGTTTGAGCCGGGTAGCCGCCCGCGCCGGGGCCGAGGTAGTTGGGGTTGCATCCGACCGTGCCGATGATCGAGCCGCTTGTTGCGCCGCTGCAGCCAAAGTTGACCACTTGGAGCCGGTACCCGCGGCTGCGCGCCAGCGCCGGTACCTGGTACACGAAGCCGTTGCGCGTGGCCCCAACTCCGGGCTGGAAACCGGCCGCGTAGGAGTCGCCGACCGCGACGTAGTAGCGCACGGGTGGCGTGCCGGCTGCGTTTGCTGCGGCGACGGGCAGCGCCAGTAGCGCCATCACCGCAGTTGCTGCGAGAAGAGGCTTTCGAAGACCGGGCACAGTCCGACGATAGCCAGCGCTGCCCGGGCGCGCGCTGCTAGCTCGCAGAGGAAGGCGACGCGCCGCCGCCCGGGGTAGCCTCGGTCTGCTGATGACTACGATCATTGCCACGGCTCTCGGCGGCGGGCTCTCCGTTGACTCCGGCTCTTTCCTCGTTGTTGTCGTGGTCGCAGCAGTTGCGGCCTTGACGGCGGGCGTCGTTGGCCGCTGGTTCGCCATTCCCGTAGTTGTCTTGGAGCTCGTCCTCGGGATTGTCGTTGGCCCGCAGGTGCTGGCGCTGGCGGAGCCGGACTCGTTTATCCAGTTCTTCGCCAACCTCGGCCTCGGGATGCTCTTCTTCTTTGCCGGTTACGAAATTGACTTTGCGCGGATCCGCGGCAAGCCGATGACCCTGGCAATGATTGGCTGGGCGCTTTCACTGATACTCGCCTACGGCGTAGGCGGAGTACTGGCCTGGGCCGGGATCGTGCTGTCGCTTCTATACACCGGTTCGGCGCTGGCGACGACAGCGATCGGGACGCTGATCCCGATCCTTAACGATGCCGGCGAGATGCGCACCCGCTTCGGCACGTACCTGCTGGGGGCCGGTGCCATCGGCGAGTTTGGGCCGATCCTGCTGGTAACGCTCGTGCTGACTACGACGACGGCGAGGAACGTTCTGGTGCTCGCAATCTTCGTCGTTCTCGCGGTCCTCGCCGCGGTGATCGCGGTCAACTCAGCTCCGCGGTCGTGGAGGTTGATGGAGAAGACGCTTGAGTCGAGCAGTCAGCTGGCGGTGCGGATCTCGGTTGTAATCATCTTCGCGCTGGTGCTGTTTGCCTCCGGGCTGGGGCTGGATCTTCTGCTTGGCGGCTTTGCGGCCGGGATCATCGTGAGGCTGAGTGTTCACGGCCGCGAGGTTCTGACGCTCGAGTCCAAGCTGACCGGGATCGGCTACGGCTTCCTGATCCCCTTCTTCTTCGTCTACAGCGGCATGATGTTCAACCTCGATGCGCTGATCGGCAGCACTTCGGGACTGCTCAAGCTGCCGCTGTTTGTAGCGCTGTTCCTAGTTGTCCGTGGCGTCCCGGCATTGCTCCTCTACCGCGGGGTTTTCGAACTGCGGGACCGCCTCGCGCTTGCGTTCTACTCGGCGACCCAGCTGCCGCTGGTAGTTGCGATCACGACGATCGCCGTCGCCGCCGGCGAGATGAGGTCGTCAACTGCGGCGGCGCTCGTCGGGGCCGCAATCCTCTCGACCCTGATCTTCCCTCTTGTTGCGATGCGCCTGCGCAGCGGACGAGTCGAGGGCGACATTGACGCCGAGGTCGAGGCCCAACGCCTCGACGAGGGCTTCATCGAGTCGCCGGCAACCGGTTAGCCTGCTGGAAATGGCCGTCCACAGAGACTCACCCCTGTTCGTAGCGGGGACCGGAAGCTTCGCGCTGGAGGTGATCGAATTCGCTCGTGCCGCCGGCTACCGCGTCGAGGCGTTGATAGAGCCGATCGATTCTTCGAGGATCGGTGGCAGCGCGCATGGGCTTGAAGTCATCAGCCCGGATTCGCGGCCGCTTCCCGGCGCCGGATTCGTGGTTGGAATTGGTGCCGGGCGCGCCGAGGTCGCCGAGCGGCTCGTCGCCTACGGTTGGAAGCCCGTCAGCGTTGTTCATCCATCGTCGGTTGTAAGCCCGAGTGCGACGATCGGACACGGCGTCGTGATCGGTCCGCTCGCGGTGATTGGAGCGGCGTCCGCGGTCGGCGACCACTCGCTGATAGGTCGCGGCGCGCTGGTCGGTCATCACACG
>WLNX01000218.1 GCA_009699565.1 Actinomycetota bacterium
CTGGTCGAGGCGGGGATGGGTTCGGCACCCGGCGGCGGCAGCCACGAGGAAGTCGATCTCTGGGACGAGTACCACCAGGCCGCCCTGGGCTTCGTCGATGCCGAGAAGGTCAAGCCGATGCGAATCGTGGTCGACGGCGGCAACGGCATGGCCGGGCCGATGGTGGGCCCGCTGCTCAAGTACCTCGGGCTTGAACTTGACGAGAACTATTTCGTCCCCGACGGAAACTTCCCTGACCACGAGCCCAACCCGATGCTCCCCGAAAACCGCGCCTTCATCATGGACCGCGTCGTGAAGGTCGGCGCCGACCTTGGAATCGCCTGGGACGGAGACGCCGACCGCTGCTTCTTCATCGACGACAAGGGCACCTTCGTCGACGGCGATTTCCTGACTGCGCTGCTTGCCGAGAGCCTGCTCGTCAAGAACCCCGGCTCGACGATTCTTTACGACGTGCGCGCCTCTCGCGCTGTCGCCGACACAGTCGAACGGCTCGGCGGCACCGCGCTGGAGAACCGCGTAGGTCACGCCTTCTTCAAGACGCGGATGCGTGAGGAGGACGCAATCTTCGGCGGCGAGGTCTCGGGGCACTACTACTTCCGCGACTTCTACTGCGCCGACTCGGGGACGATTCCCGCGCTGATGATGCTGGAGATCCTCTCCCAGGCCGGACGGCCTCTCAGCGAGATGCTGGCCGAACTGAGAGCGAAATACTTCATCTCCGGCGAAATCAACTCCGAGGTCGCCGACGCGCCCGCAAAGCTCGAGGAGATCGCGACGCTCTACGAAGCACGCGGGGCCAAGATCGGCAGACTCGACGGCGTAAGCGTCGACTTCGACGACTGGCACTTCAACGTGCGTGCCTCAAACACGGAGCCGCTGCTCCGCCTGTGCCTGGAGTCGCTGGTCTCCCATGAGGACATGGAAGCAAGGCGCGACGAAGTCCTCGAACTGATCCAGGCGTGAGCGCGCTCTGGGACGCAGCCTCTCCCGAGGCCGCGCTCGCAAGAGAGCGGGGCATCCACTGCATCCCGCTACCGACGCCTTTTGGCATCGGACCGGTCAACACATACCTGATAGACGATGATCCACTGACGCTTGTCGACACCGGCCCTAATTCCGGGCTCGCCCTTGACGCGCTGGAGTCCGAACTGAAGCTGCTCGGGAAGAGAATCGAAGACCTTGAGCTAATCATCCTGAGCCACCAGCACATGGACCATCTCGGTCTTGCCGAGATCGTCGCCCGGCGCTCCGGAGCGCCTGTCGCCGCGCTCGCTTCGCTCCAGGAGCCGCTGGCCCGCTACGACGAGTGGATGGAGGCCGACGACCGCTTCGCCGCCGCCGTGATGATCCGCCACGGAATCCCGGAGGAAACGACGCTTGCTCTGCGCAGCGTCTCGCGCTCCTTTCGCGGCTGGGGCGCTCCAACCACCGTCAGCCGATGCCTCGAGGACGGCGAGACTCTCACCTTCCGCGACCGCAAGCTCGAGGTCTTTCATCGCCCGGGCCACTCACCTTCCGACACAATCTTTTTCGACCGAGCCAACCGGACTCTGCTGGCCGCCGATCACCTGATTGCGAGCGTCTCGTCAAACCCGTTGATTGCCAGGCCTCTGGAGTTCCCGATCGACGTTCCGGAAGAGAGCGCAGCGGTCGAGCGCCCGAAGTCGCTGATGATTTACCTCGACTCGCTTGCCGAAACTATGGCGATGGAGCCCGTCGACCTAATCCTCCCCGGCCACGGGCCTGGCTTCACCGACCACGTCGCGCTGATCGAGGAGCGCCGCAGGCTGCACGAGCGGCGCGCAAACAAGCTGATGAAGCTGATTGAAGCGAACCCGCGCACCGGCTACGAGCTCGCGCAGGCTCTCTGGGGCAATGTTGCCGTCACTCAGGCCTATCTGACGCTGTCGGAGGCGCTCGGCCACGTTGACTTGCTGATCGCAGAGGGCCGGGTCAGCGAGCGTCGCGGCGAGGACGGCCGCTCCTACTTTGAAGCAAGCAGCTCGCCGACCAGCTGATCAACCGCGTCGGCGCAGCGCTCCCAAGTGAATCCCGAGGCACGCTCGATGCCCGCCTTGGCCAAAGGCCGGTTGCCGATCGCGCTGCGCAGCTGGGAGAGCATTTGGGAGCGGTCTAGAGGGTCAAAGTAGATCGCACCTTCCATTGCCGTCTGAGGCAAGGCTCCTGCCTGCGAAAGCACCGTAGGCACCCCGCTGGCCATCGCCTCTACGGCGGTGAGCCCGAAGCCCTCGTGGAGCGACGGGAGCACGAATGCGCTCGCTCCGGCATAGAGGCCGGGCAGCAGCGCGTCGTCGACGTAACCGATGTGGCGAACCGCGCCCTCGCCGAGCGCGTCCGACCGGAACTGCGGCCGGTCTCCTCCTGCAACGACGACATCGACGCCATCGGCCGCGAGCGAACGCGCGGCGAAGTCCAAGACTGAGAGATTCTTGCGGCCGACGCGGCTGGCGACCGTCAGCACGTAAGGCCGTTCGAGTCCAAGTCGCGACATCGCCTGCGCTGAGTCGGCGCGAGGGCTGAAGCGCGAGTCGACGCCGCCTGCGATCACCGTTATCCGTTCGAGCGGGACTCCGGTCAGCTCAGCGATCTCGTCGCGGGAGAATTCGCTGGGCGCAACGATCGCCTTGGCCCGGCGAGCGATCAGCGGCAATACGCGCGCCTGCCAGCGCGCGTAGCCCGCCGAGTACCAGCCTGGCCCCCGCAGCGCTGCCGCATCATGCATCACAACGAGGTTGTTCGAAAGCGCAAGCGGCGCCAGGTTCGCGGGACTGACCACGAGATCGGCCCCGGATCGCATCGCGTCAAGGGGCAACAGCGCCTGCTCCCAGAGCTGACCGGCTCGGTGTTCGAGTCCCCGTGGAGGAGCAGCGACGCTATAGCGACCGGGATTGATTGCAGGCAGCCGAACTGTAAGTTCACGAGCCCAACGCTCGACACCGCCGAGTTCGGGGCGTGACGCTGCTCGTGAGTTGAGGACGACGGTGCTGATGGCGCGAGTCTAAGCGCCAGCGGCGAGCGACTCTTGGACCATCTGGACGAACAGCCGATGGACGCGGTCGTCGTCTCCCAGCTCGGGATGGAAAGCGACGGCAAGCAGCGAGCCTTCGCGCGCCGCTACAGCGTGGCCGTCGACCTCCGCAAGCAGCTCTACCCCTGGGCCCCGTTCACTGATCCAGGGCGCCC
>WLNX01000219.1 GCA_009699565.1 Actinomycetota bacterium
GATGCTCTGATTCGTTTTTCTCGACAAGACCAACATCGCCAGCTCTCCTCACGTAATCCTTCTCGCCGTTTCGCGAATCTACCAGCGCCGCCTGCCTCACCGCAAGTTCGAGTTTCGACTCGCGATCGGCGACGCCGGGCGACGCTCAGCCTCTCCGCTCCGATAGGGTCAGGCTCCTAATGGCTAGAAAATCTTTGAAACCACAACTCAACCAAATTCGCGTATGGGTCGGCCAAGGCCGCACAGATGCTTGGATTGCTCACCAACTTGAGGTGCCTGTTGCGCAGCTCGAAACCTTTAAGCAGGAGTTCGAACTAACGAGCTCCGAGTCGGCTGTCGCCGGCTTCGATGAGGTAGTAGATCTGCGCGCCGCCGATGACGCTCAGGTCGCCGCAGCGCTCGAGATCGAAGAGGCGGAGCAGGCAAAGGCTGCAGACGAAGAGGCGCGCCTGCGCGCCGAACGGATCGCCGCCGGCGAAGAGGATCCCGAAGACGCGGATTCGGACGAAGACGACGGCGGCAACAACGGTGACGGCGCGGGGCGCTCGCGCCGTGGGCGCCGCGGTGGCCGCGGCCGCCGCAGTGGAGCGAAGGCGCTTGAGGGAAGCTTTGATCACGGCGAAGAGGGTTACGGGCTCTGGCTCGACCCGGCAATCGCCGAAAACGCTGTATACGCCGAACATTGGGCCGGCAAGCGGGCAGTCACGGTGACCGTTGAGGCCGACCGGATTGTTATCCGCCGCGCCGACGACGACTGATCGAGCGCTAAGGCTTCTGCTCGAGGCGCCGGCCACCGGCAAAATCGACTGCGCCGCGCACGTAGCGGGCGAAGGCCGCATCCGCGATCCGCGCATCCCAGGCGCTTGGCAGCTCCGGCTCAAGGCGCAGCGCAAGCTCCATGCACCAAGAGCTGTCCTGCTCATAGAACTCGACAAGCTCATCGACGGTGAAGGCGCCGCCGAGCCTACGCCGCAGTTCAGCGACGAGTGCCTCCTCTACGCGCAGCAGCGCAGGCTGTTCCTGCTCAGGCGCAGCGGCCAAAACCCGCTCGCCTTCGCGCCATTGCTCGATCGCGGTTTCAAACGACACGCGGCGCAGCGTAGCGCCGCTGCGTTAAGGACTGTCCGGCAGACCCTTGATTACGTAAGCCTTCTCGCCGGGCTTGACCATCCCGAGGCTTCTTGCTTCGCGCTCGAGCGCAGCAGGATTCTTTAGCGCCTCAACTCGGCCTGTCAGCGCGGCGTTCTCGCGCTGAAGCTTGGTCAGCTCGGTTTTGCGCGTGGCCGCCTCGCCCCGCGCCGACCAGATCGCTGCCAGCGGTCGCGCGTAAAGCAGTACGACCAGCAAACAGACGCCAAGCACGACAAAGCGACCAATCCGATCCCAGCGGATGCCACTCGCGCCCGACGGCCGGCCTTCAATCAGCCGCGGCCGCGGCAGCAGCTGGCGGTGATCAGGGCGCTGTCGGGCGGTTGCGCTGCGAGTAGTCATAAGCGCACGTTCGCGGCCGCGATCCGAACTCCTTCCCAGCAATTTTGCTCGATTGAAGCCGTGCGCTGCTGCTAGCTGCGGAAGACCGAGCGGCCCGGGTAAACGGCGCTGCCACCGAGCGCCTCTTCGATTCGCAGCAGCTGGTTGTACTTCGCGACCCGATCGGACCTCGAAGGGGCACCGGTCTTGATCTGGCCGCATCCGGTCGCTACGGCGAGGTCGGCGATCGTTGTGTCTTCGGTCTCACCAGAACGATGCGACATCACGGCGCTGTAACCGGCTTCACGGGCCATCGTGATTGCATCAAGCGTTTCGGTCAAAGTTCCAATCTGGTTGACCTTGATCAGGATTGAATTTCCAACCCCCAGCTCGATTCCACGGCCGAGCCGCTCGGTGTTGGTGACAAACAGGTCGTCGCCGACCAGCTGAACGCTTGCTCCGATCTTTTCGGTCAGCAGCTTCCAGCCCTCCCAGTCCTCCTCGTCCATCCCGTCTTCAATCGAAAGGATTGGGTAGCTCGAAGCCATCTGGGCCCAATAATCGGCCATCTCGGCTGAGCTGAGAACGCGGCCCTCGTGCGCGAGCGAATAACTGCCGCCCTCGAAGATCTCGCTGGTCGCCGGGTCGAGCGCAATGCCGACGTCCTCGCCGGGGCGATAGCCGGCCGCTTCAATGCCTTCGACCAATACTTGCAGAGCCTCTTCGTTGGAACCGAGGTCAGGGGCGAAGCCACCCTCGTCGCCACCGGCCGTGTTCAGCCCGCGCCCCTTCAGCGTTGACTTCAGGGCGTGGAAAACCTCAGCTCCAACGCGCAGCGCCTCGCCAAACGATGCTGCCCCGCAGGGAACGATCATGAACTCTTGGAAATCGACGCGGTTGTCGGCGTGGGCGCCGCCGTTGAGGACGTTCATCATCGGCACCGGGAGGACGTTCGCGTCGGCGCCGCCGAGGTAGCGCCAGAGTGGCTGACCGGCATCCGCGGCAGCCGCGTGGGCGCAGGCGAGCGAGACGCCGAGGATCGCATTGGCGCCGAGCCGCGACTTGTTCGCGGTGCCGTCGAGCGCGATTAGCGCATCGTCGAGCGCGCGCTGGTCGGAGGCGTCAAGGCCAATCGCAGCAGCGGCGAGCTCGCCGTTGACGTTGGCGACAGCCTGCGTGACGCCCTTACCTCCCCACTGGGAACCGCCATCACGAAGCTCGGTTGCTTCGAACTCGCCGGTTGAGGCGCCGGAGGGGACGGCCGCGCGGCCGCGCGCGCCACTTTCGAGCGTTACATCGACTTCAACGGTTGGGTTTCCGCGGCTGTCGAGAATTTGGCGGGCATGAACGCTGCTGATCTTGGTCATTAGTCCTCTGCCATTCGCGCCCGCGCGTAAAGCTCGAGCTGTTGGTCTATATCTAATTCATTCCAGCTGAGCCCTGCGTTGCGGGCGATCTCTTCAGCCGCTTCGAGCCGGCCGCGGAAGCGCGCAGTTGATGCCCTCAGCGAGAGCTCAGGGTCGACCTTCAGTCGCCGCGCAACATTGACGGCGGCGAAAAGCAGGTCGCCAACCTGTTCGAAGCTTTGTTCGTCGCCGGCGTCTGGCTGACCGAGCCGGCCTACCGCCTCAACTTGATCTCCCAGTGCCGCTATCGCCTCACCGGTATCCAAGGGGTCAAAACCACTCGAGGCTGCGCGGCGCTGAACGCGGCGGGCGTCGAGCGGAGC
>WLNX01000022.1 GCA_009699565.1 Actinomycetota bacterium
AGTCCGCGCGACCATCGCCGCCGCAGCGACGCGACACCGCCCGCGCTGCAGGAGGGCAACCGCCAATCGCTCCGCGCCCTCCGCGCAAGGTCACCGACGACGACATCCCCGCGGGCACCGTCAGTCGCCCCGGCAGCTCCGCCCCGCCGACCGAGGCGCAGCTCGATTCGCCTCAGCGGCGGCGCAGGTCACCGGGCCGCCACGCGCTGCTGTTTGCGATCGTCGCCGTAGCGGCGGTTGCGATTCTCTACGTCCTCAATGGAATCTTCGAGCCCTTCAAGGGGCAGGGAACCACTGCCGTCAGCGTGAGCATCCCCGCCGGGGCCAACGCCGGCGATGTCGGGCAGATCCTTGCCGACAATGGTGTAGTTGATTCTCGCTTCTTCTTCGAACTGCGCGCCACGCTTGGAGGAGATCGCGGCAACCTTCGCGCGGGCAGATACAAGTTCGCGAAGGGGATGAGCAACGGGGCGGCGCTCTCAGTGCTGACAACCGAGGTCAGAACGGCGCCGGTGATTGACGTCCTCGTACCCGAGGGCCCCGGTCGCAAGGAACTCGCACCGGTCGTCGCCAAACAGGGAGTAAGCGGTAGTTACGTTGCTGCCTCGCGCAGCTCGTCGCAGCTGAACCCTTCGAAGTACGGCGCGCCGAAAGGCACCAAATCGCTTGAAGGCTTTCTATTCCCGGCGACCTACGAGTTGCTGCGGAGTGCGCCAACGGCAGAGTCGCTGGTTTCAAAGCAGCTTGTCGCCTTCAAGGACAACTTCGCCGGGGTTGACATGTCCTACGCGAAGAGCAAGAACCTCACCGACTACGACGTCCTCATTCTCGCTTCAATTATTGAGCGCGAGGCGCTCTTTGACGTGGACCGGCCGCTCGTCTCGGCTGTCTTCTACAACCGCCTGCGCGAGTCGATCTCCCTCGGCAGTGATGCGACCACCCGCTATTCGATCAATAACTGGGATCAACCGCTGACGGTCTCGCAGCTCAACAATCCGTCGCCGTACAACACCCGTCGTTTCCCCGGCCTTCCCCCCGGGCCAATCGGCAACCCCGGCCTAGCGTCAATCAAGGCGGCCGCAAAGCCGCCGAAGAGCGACTACATGTTCTTCATCGTTGCGACATGCCAGAAGGGGCGGCTGGCATTTGCGCGGACGGCGACGGAGTTCCAGAAGCTGATCGACGCCTACAACAACAAGCGTGCGTCCCAAGGCGGCAAGGATCCCGCCTTCTGCCGCTGACTCCATGACCGACGCCGCACCCACAAGACTCGGCGTTCTTGGCTGGCCCGTCGGTCACAGCCGCTCTCCGGCGATGCACAATGCTGCACTTCGGGAGATGGGGCTTCCCGGCTGGCATTACCAGTTGCTTCCGGCGGCGCCTGACGAACTCGCAGCGATCACAGCCGGACTGCCCGGGGCCGGCTTTCGCGGGGCAAACGTGACGATCCCACACAAGGTTGCCGCGCTTGAGCTCTGCGATTCGGTCAGCGCCGGTGCGGGGCAGATTGGCGCCGTAAACACGCTGACATTCGAACCTGATGGCTCTGTGCGCGGCGACAACACCGACGCGCCCGGTTTCCTGGCGTCACTGCCGCAATCGCCCGCAGCGGGCTCGACCGCGATGGTTTTGGGGGCGGGCGGAGTGGCCGCCGCCGTCGTGTGGGCGCTGCGCAGCGTCGGCGTTGACGTCTCGATCTGGAACCGAACGGGGGCCAGGGCTGTCGAAATGGCGAGGTTGTTCGATGCGACTGCAGTGGACGAACCCATCTCCGCGGGGATGCTTGTTAATTGTACATCCGCAGGGCTTTCCGGCGATCCGTTCGAGACGCTCCCGCTGAAGCGCGCCGCCCTTGGCGAGTACTCGACTGTCGCCGACCTCGTCTACCACGATGGCGACGGTCCGCTGCTGCTGGCGGCAGCTGAAGCCGGAGCAGCGACCGTGGACGGGATCGAGGTCCTAGTTCAGCAGGGCGCGCTCGCCCTTCAGCAGTGGACCGGCGCAGAACCGCCGGTTGAAGTAATGCGCCAGGCCGCTCTGGGCGCCTGATCGCTAGAGCTTCTCGCCTACGTGCTTGAACTGGAACGCGCGCATCACATCTGTGATCCCGGCCATCAGCGCCCAGATTCCAGCAAACACGATCAAGAGGTGGACCTTCGTATTGAAGAACTGACCACTGGTCCAGAAGGCGATGATCAGCATTAGTACGCCGCTGACGAGGCCAAGCCACCAAAGATCGTTGTGATCCCGCTCGGCGAACGCTTGGAAGATCCAGGTGAACGCGACCAGCAGGAAGATGAACCCAAGGACGCTGGCGACGTCCTCGAATGTCTCTGCCGGATTAAAGATCGCCACAACGCCGGCGATGATCAGCAGGGCTCCGAGCAGAAGCCACGCCCAACTCCACTTGTGGACGAGCGTCGAAATCGCCATGTACTGAACCCCGGCGCCAATGAACATCGCTCCGACGATCACGCCGATGAGCTTCAGCGATGCGGTATCGAACTGCAGAATGACCAGCGCGACGATGATCCAGATGATTCCGAAGACCAGCCAAAGCCACCAAAAGTTGCTCATCTGTTTGACGGCCTCCCGGACCTCGGGCGGCGCCTCGGCGATTGCTGAGTCGAGCTGGTTCATCGGTTCTCCTTGTGGATTCGCCGCCGCTTATGCGACCGGTGTGCGATTGACGTCCTGCTGCTCAACTGCTGGAGGGTTGTCCAGCAGCAGCTGCGGGACGGTGACCATCTTGTAGCCCTTCTTCTCTAGGCCTTTGAGGATCATCGGCAATGCGGCGGACGTTGTCGTCCGGTCGCCGCCGCCGTCATGCATCAGGATGATGGCGCCCGGCTGGACGGTGTCAATAACCTGCTGCGCCATCGCGGCTGGGGCAGGGCGCGTGTAGTCGTTTGTATCGATCGACCAGAGGACGGTCAGCATGCCCTGCTTGCGCGCCTCGGCTACGACCGCAGCGTTGTACGCGCCGTATGGGGGGCGAAACAGCTTTGGAGCCGGCAGCGCCTTACCGGTGACGGCGCCGGCCTGCTGGCTCATCTCGGTGCGGATGTCCTTCGGCCCCAGTCTGGTCAAGTCCTGATGGTCCCAGGTGTGGTTTCCGACGACGTGGCCTTCGGCTACTGCGCGCTGCATCGGCAGCGGATAGAGGCCTACCTGGTTGCCCAGCGTGAAGAAGGTCGCGTCAGCGTCGTATTTCTTCAGCGTGTCGAGAATCGCGCCGGTGTATTCACTGGGACCATCGTCGAAGGTCAGCGCGACCTCCTTGTTCTCCATTCCGGCCTGACTGACGATCCCGCTCTGTTGGATCGCTTGGTCGATAGCGGCGTTCTCAAGTTTCGTCTGCGCCTTGCGCTTGGCGATAACCAAAGCAGCGGCTTTAGCCTGCAGGGCCAGTTCCATCTTGGGCTTTTCGGCGATCGCCCCTTGCTCCAACTGCTGCGGGTTCCACTTCCCGGGGCTGCCGACGCTGACGGCCACGATCACGAGCGTCCCAAGCGCGACCACGCAAGCTGAACCCAATGCCACAAGCCTCCGGCGGCGGTGATGGTCAGCCGTAGAGACGGACTGCTTGTCGTCGAAATCTCTCATCTCTTTCCTATTCAAGGGTAGCGATCAGCCGGTCGGCATCGCGCCGGGTGGTCGGCCTGACGTTGGCGCGCCGAGCGCCGTTTGATGCGATGCTGTTCAAGCAAGGAAGAGCGTCGATGGGAGCCCGAAAATGCACAATGTCAATGTCGAAGCAATCGAAGCGACTGCCGCGAACGCGGCCGCTGATCCGGCCGCCGGGATCCAGCCCGTTGCGCTGACCGGAGAATGGAACGTCGAGGAGGGAGCGGTTCAGTTCACGACCCAGATCCCGCTGCCATCAGGTGGGACGGTCGCCTTTTCAGCTGATTTCCCTCCGCCCATGGGAGGAACAGGCGCTGCGCCTAGCCCGCTTGCTTACTGCTTCTGGGGCGGGCTCGCCTGCTACGCGATGACGTTCGCGCAGGAGGCCGCGCGAGAGGGGATCGAGCTCTCGTCGCTCAGGGGAAGAGTTGCCGCCGAGCTCGACATGGCGCGTGCTCTGGGGATTGGCGATCAGCCACCTCTCGAGGAGATCAATTGGACCCTGGAAGTGTCTACTGAAGCCGATGACGGAGCGGTCGAACGGCTCAGGCAGATCGCGGACGCGCGCTGCCCGGGGGCATGGTGCCTGCGCAACGCGCTGACCGTCAATACGGCGGTCGAGCGCAGCTAGTCACCGACGATCACGCGCAGCTGGTCGTCTATCCGCAGGCTACGTTCACCGCGAAGAAGCGCCAGCAGTTCATCGCCGACGACCGCCCGGCGCCAGCCTCGGAGCGTTCGAACGTCGGGATCCTCGCTGCCGGTGCGCACCGCACCCACGACTGCCTGAAGGTCGGCGCGGGTGGCGAGCAGTTCGTAGGCGAGCTCTTCCTTGACGGCGCAGGCTCTGACGAGCGACTCCGCCAGCACGATCAGGGCGGCATCGCGCGGGTCGCTCTGGGCGCGCGGCGAGCGCTCGGTTTTGACAGGGTCAGCGTCGCCGGCAGCGGCGACCGCCGCGATGATTGCAGAGCCGCGACGGCGTGCAATCCCCTCGTGCACACCGCGCAGGTCGCGCAGTTGGGCTTCCGTTGAGGGGCGCTGCTTGGCGACCTCGACGATCGCAGCGTCAGCGAGAACCTTTTGAACAGGCTTGTCCTCCCGGTCAGCTGTCTCCTCGCGCCACATCACGAGGGAGTAAGCGGCTGCGCGCTGCGACGGGCTCAACGTGTTTACCTTCGGCAGCTTGCCGAAAACGACGTCAATGTCGCGCTCGTCTGTCGACGCCTCCAGCGGCAGGCACTCCTCGCGCGCCCAGTCAAGGCGACCCTTCTCTTCGAGTCGACCCTTCAGAACCGTCGCGACCTCGTTGAGGTGGAGCACATCGCCGCGGGCGTAAATCTGCTGCTGGCTGCTGAGCGGCCTCGCATCCCAGTGCGTGAAGCTTGCGCCCTTGTCGAGTTGCACGCCGAGCAGTTCGCGCAGCAGCGCCTCATAGCCGATCTGGGATCGCATTCCCGCGAACGCAGCGGCTACCTGCGTGTCGAAGCAGTTCCGAGGATGGGCGTGCCACAGGCGCCGGAGCAGCGCGATGTCTTGGCGCCCGGCGTGGACGACGATCTCTACGTCGGGATCGTCGATCAATTCAACAATCGGCGTGGGATCGATCTCGCGGTCAAACGGATCGATCAGTTCGGTCCATGCCGGTTCTCCGGGCGTTTCGGCGTCAACTGCGACCTGGACCAGGCACAGCTCGGTCCGGTAGCGACCTTCGCCCATGAATTCGGTGTCGAGAGCAAGCGAGTTGGTCTCTTTTGCGCGCGCGGCGAGGGCGCGGAGGGTTTCGTTTGTCGTCAAAGCGGAGTTTTCAGTCGCTTGGCCAGTGGCCTGTGCGTTCGAAGTAGTCGCGGGCGTCCGCCTCGCGGTCGCGGTCGCTGTCGCCCTTTACGCCAACTCGGTAAAGCAGGTTGAGGAGCGCGACCGACAGACCGGCGCTGATCAGGAGCGCCCCAACCTCGTAGGCTGACTCGCTGCGCCCGATCGCGGCTAGCGCAATCCCGGCGATGATGATCAGAACTGGAAGGACAAGGCGGACAAACACCAGCAACGGGCTGCGGCGCTGAGCCGATGCCTCACCGGTGTCTGATCTTTCGCTCACTCAGGTGATTCTACGACGATTGACCTGAAGCGGCTCAGCAACGCTGCGCTGGAGAGTTGCTCGCCGTCGTCACAGAGCCCGAGCGATGCAAGCAGAGAGGTGCGAACCCGGTCAGGGGGGATGCCGAGCGCGCTCTGCCCGTCGAGTGTGGTCGAGGCATCTCGCTTTGAGCTGCGCTTGCCGTCAGCATCGCGGACAAGGGGGAGGTGCGTGTAGGTAGGTTCGTCGTAGCCGAGCTTTTGTTGGAGCCAGCGCTGGGCGGGTGTTGCGTCAAGTAGGTCATCCCCGCGTACGATCTCGCCGATTCGCTGGGCGGCGTCGTCAACTGTGACCGCCAAGTTGTAGGAGGCAGTGCCGTCGCGACGAGCAATTACGAAATCGTCAACGGTTCCGGCGGTCGCCCCGTGCACACGGTCGAAGAATTCGACTTCGGCGGCCTCGGCGCTCACGCGCAGCGCCGCCGGCCGGCCGGCTTGCCTCCGTTCGGCAATCTCGCGAGATGACAGTCTCCGGCAGGTCCCCGGATAGGTGCCCGCAGCGGCGTGCGGAGCCGACGCTGCGTCGCGAATCTCAGAGCGGGTGCACCAGCACTCGTAGACAAGCCCCTGATCGCGGAGCACTTCTATCGCCCCTTCGTAGACGGTGGTTCGTTCGCTCTGGCGGAGAATTGGCCCGTCCCAGTCGATCCCGATCGCCTCAAGGTCTGCGAGCTGCTTGGCTTCGCTGCCGGGACGCACGCGGTCACGGTCGAGATCTTCAATCCGAAGGCTGAACTCGGCGCCCTGCGAGCGGGCACAGCACCAGGCTACGAGTGCAGTTCTCAAGTTCCCGAGGTGCAGCGTGCCGGTCGGGCTGGGGGCGAAGCGACCATGGGCGTTCGCTGGCGGAGCGGCAAGCTGAAGGAGCCCCCGAGGCACGTCTTCGAAGCTAGCAGCGCTACTCTCCGGCCTCAATGGCCGACCCCAAAGAAGAAGAGGCGGAGGAGCGCGGTCCGGTTCCCTGCTCTCCGTGCCGTGGTACCGGAAAGCTCAACTCCAACTCGGGAGGCGAGCCTCACGCCGTCGACTGTCCGTGGTGCGAGGGCAGCGGAGTCTTCATTGAGGGCCATGACGCGCAAGCGGCGCAGCGTTCAGAAGAAGAACTTGCCGATGCTGGGCCGCAGCCTGACGTCGACTAGTTGTCTACGACCAGCTCTCCGACGCTGCGACGCGCGATCTGCAGCTCGACCTTAAACCTTCCGCTGCTTGGCGCGACGAGAGTTATCTCGCCGGCGACTCCCGGACCTACCGGCGTCGAGAGTCCGAGCTTGGGGATTGCGGCAACGTCAGGCGTATCGGACCGCACTGTGAGCTTCACGGTCTGACCGGGCTTTGCGCTGACCTTCCCGTCGGCGGGGAGCGTGGCGGAGGTCGGTGGCGACGGCTTCGGCACATCCGACCTGGCGGTAGTCGTAGCAGGCGGGTCTGTCTTGGTGTTCACAGCGCGCTGCGAGGTCGAGACACCGCTGAGAATCACGACCAGAAGCGCCATCACAATGAGCAGTCCGCGGATCGGCACAGAGTCATTGTGACCGATTGCGTCTGATCGCCTGCCACTTACTCTGAAGCGGTCATGGCAATCCTCCTTCACACGGCCTCCGTCGGCGCCTCCTTCTTCGCTGGCGTGGGCGTTGAGCGCACCGCTTCGCTGTGGGAAGACGCGAGCAAGCCTGTAGGGCGCAGAACGCTCTGGGCAGGCATGGTTGCAGCCATGTTCTGGCTGTTTCTCCTGCGACACAGCCGGTCGCCGGCCGATCTGGCTCCCTTGTTGATCGCGACGGCTGCGCTGGGAATCTGCACGCTCGTTGACCTCGCCTCGCGCCGAATTCCGAATCAGGTAACGCTCACGGCGGTTCCGGCCATCCTGATCTCTGCGGCGCTGGTGCAGCCGGAGTCTGTTGCAGAGCGGCTCGTTTATGCCCTTTTGCTTTTCAGCTTCTTCCTGGCTGCCGCTCTCCTACGGGCCGGGGCTCTAGGGATGGGCGACGTCAAGCTTGTTGCCGTGGTCGGGGCGGGCCTCGGGCCGCCGGCAATCGCAGCGGTGCTGATCGGCCTCTGCCTTGCCGCGGTGACCACCCTTGGACCCGTAAGAGGGCGGGGGATTGGAACGGCAACAGTGCCGCTGGCGCCCTTCTTAACTGCCGGAAGCGCCGTCATAGTCGTCGTGGGCGGGTGAGGTCTCCCGCCAGCAACTGCGACCGCTCGCTAGCCTGACAAAGACGATGACAATGTCCTTCACCACGGCTGGCGAGTCCCACGGACCCGGCCTCACCTGCATTATCGAAGGACTCCCGGCAGGGTTGGAAGTCGAGCGCGAGGTCATCGACCGCGACCTTGCGCGCCGTCAGCTCGGCCACGGTCGCGGCGGCCGGATGAAGATCGAGACCGACACCGCGACCGTCACCGCGGGCATCCGTCACGGTCGCCTGATGGGCGGGCCGGTTGCTTTGCAGGTCGCCAACCGCGACTACGAGAACTGGGAAGAACGGATGAACCCTTGGCCGGTAGAGGCCGAAGTGCCTGAGGTTCACCTGCCAAGGCCTGGCCACGCCGACCTCGTAGGAGCATGGAAGTACGGAACGACGGACGTTCGCAACGTCCTCGAGAGGGCCAGTGCCCGCGAGACCGCAGCAAGAGTTGCGGGCGGCGCGCTCTGTCGGCAGTTCCTCGAAGCGCTAGGAGTTTCGATTCGCTCGCACGTGGTGCGCATAGGTACCGTTGCTGTGCCGCCCAGCGAGAAGCCGCTTGAGCTCGCAGACTTTGACTCAGTAGACGAAGACCCCGTCCGGTGCCTTGATTCCGACGTAAGCGCCGAGATGGTCGAACACATCAACGTCCAGCGCAAGGCCAACGAGTCGATCGGTGGCACCTTCGAGGTCATTGCCTTCGGTCTCGCGCCCGGACTCGGCTCGCACATCTCTTGGGAGACCCGCCTAGACGGACGCATCGCTGGCGCGATCTGCTCAATTCAGGCAGTCAAGGGCGTGTCGCTCGGCGATGGCTGGGACCTTCCCGCGCGCCCCGGCTCGCAGGCGCACGACGAGATCTTCTACTCCGAAGAGCGCGGCTACTACCGCGAGACGAACCGCTCGGGAGGTCTCGAGGGCGGCATGACAACCGGCGAACCACTGCTCGCCCAAGGCGCGATGAAGCCGCTGCCGACGCTCACTAAGCCACTTCAGTCAGTTGACATCAGCACCCGCGAGCCGGCCGAAGCGCTGCGCGAGCGCACCGACTCCTGCACCGTCCCCGCAGCCGGCGTTGTCGCGGAGGCAATGCTCGCGTTCGTTCTCGCCGATGCGTACCGCGAGAAGTTCGGCGGCGACCACATCGACGACGCGCGCGCCGCACTGACCAGCTACTGCGGGCGGATCGGGTGGAACCAGCGCTAAACAGATCACTGGTCTTCATCGGCTTCATGGGAGCCGGTAAGTCCACTGCTGCGCGCCGCACCGCCGAGCTGCTTGGCATTCACTGCAGCGACAGCGACGAGCTGATCGAGGAGAAGACAGGACTGAGCGCCGCGCAGCACTTCGAAGCCCACGGGGAGCCGGCCTTCAGGGCCGCTGAAGAGGCTGCCGTCCTGGAGCTGCTGGCGCAGCCTCCTCAGGTGATCTCGCTCGGCGGAGGATCCCTCGGCTCCGTCGCAGTCGTTGAGGCGCTTGAAGATCACGTAACGGTCCTGCTCGACGTAGATCTGGACGTTGCCTGGGCGCGGATCCAAGGAAGCGACAGGCCACTCGGCCGCGACCGCGCCGGCTTCGAATACCTCTATCACGAGCGCGAGGCCGTCTACCGGGAACTCGCGGACGCAAACTTCTCCTCCAGCGACAGCGACGTCATCGAGGCAGCACTTCCGTCCCTCGTCTCGATGGCTCACGGGTCGGCAGGGAGTCTGCGGATGCTCTGGGCGGCCGGCCCGGGCGGGGGCTATCCGGTTTGGGTGGGGGAAGACGCGCTCGCCCATGCGCCGTGGCCGCTCCCGGTTGAGTCGAGGCGAATTGTCGTTAGTGACACGAACGTGGGGGACTTGTACGCCGGGAAGATCCCGCACGCCAGCGGCCTGATCGAGATCCCAGCCGGCGAGGAATCGAAGACGCTGCAGACGGCGGAGAGCGTCTGGCACGCATTGGTGGAGCAGCACGCAACCCGCGCGGACCACATCGTCGCCGTCGGCGGGGGAGTAGTGGGGGATCTGGCTGGGTTCTGCGCGGGCACCTACCAGCGGGGTGTTCCCGTCGTGCAGGTGCCGACTACCCTCGTCGCTCAGGTCGATTCAGCCTTCGGCGGCAAGACCGGCGTTGACCTGCCGGAGGCGAAGAATTACGTCGGCATTTACCACCAGCCTTCCGCGGTGATCGTTGACCCTGCGCTGCTTGCCAGCCTCCCGCCCGAGCAGATGGCTGCTGGCTACGCCGAGGTCGTCAAGACCGCGCTGATCGCCGGCGGGCTGCTTTGGGAGCGGGTTGGCGGCGGCGACGGGATTGACGAGCAGATCATCAGGGAATGTGCGCGGACGAAGCTCGCGGTAGTGGCGGCCGACGAACGCGACGCAGGGCCGCGCCAGAAACTGAACCTCGGCCACACCGTCGGCCACGCGATCGAAGCGGCCACCGGCTACAGCGTTCTCAACCACGGGGAGGCAATCTCGCTTGGGCTGCTCGCCGCTCTTAGGCTGTCCGATAACGACGAGCTGCGCGCCGAAGTCAAAGCGCTACTCGCCGCCGCCGGCCTGCCGACCAGCTTCGCCGGACTCGACGTTGAAGCTGTCCTGGAGGCAACGACGCTCGACAAAAAACGGCTCAGGGGCGACGTGCCATTCGTTCTGTGTAGCGATCCAGGCTCGGTTCGTTACGGCGTGGAGGTTGATGAAAGGGAGCTCCGCGCGGCCGTCGAGGAACTCGTCGCCTGATGTGCGCCCGCCCGCCATGGCAGACTACGCCGCGTGCTCGCTCATAACCGCATCGCAGTAATCAGCGGCGTCAACCTCGACCAGCTCGGCCGACGCGACCCCGCCATTTACGGCGACCTTGACTACGACAGGCTGACGCAGCGGATCGGCGAGTTCGCCAAGGAGTTGGAGCTCTCCACTCAGTTCTTTCAGACCAACTTTGAGGGTGAGCTCGTCGAGTACCTGCACCGCGTCCACGACATCGCAGACGCCGTCGTGATCAATCCGGGTGCATGGACGCACTACTCGTACGCGATCCGCGATGCGCTGGAGATCGCCGATCTCCCAGCTGTCGAGGTTCATCTCAGCGATGTCATGAACCGGGAGGAGTTCCGCCGCAGTTCGGTGATCGCCGACGTCTGTATCGCAACAGTGTCCGGGAAGGGCGCAGATGGGTATCGCGAAGCTCTGACCACTCTCCGCGACCACCTCGCAAACACGGCCGCATAGTGGGCCGCAGGATCGAAACGCTGGCGACGCTGATCGCCGAGCAGTCGCTCGACTGGCTGATCGTTTCCGAGCCGAGCAACCTGCGCTGGCTGACCGACTTCACTGGCAGCAACGCAGTAGCGCTCTGTCCTGCCGATCCGGGGCGCAGTCCAGCTCTGCTGCTGACCGACTTCCGATACACGGAGCAGGTCGAGGCGCAGGCGCCGTCTGCGTGGCAGATCGAGATTTCAAAGCACGACCTTCTCGGTGCCGGCCTGGCCGAGAAGTTCCCGGTCCCGGACGGCGGCGGCGAGTCGTATGGCCGGGTGGGCTTCGACTCGGGCCACGTGACGGTTGCGCAGCTTGAGGCGCTCGACAAGGCGCTCGACGGGCGGGCCGACCTTGTGCCGGTTGGCGGAATCCTTGAGCAGCTCCGTGCCGTCAAGAGCGCGGGGGAGGTCGAGAAGATTCGCGCGGCGGCATTGCTCGCCGACGAGGCGATGCTCGAGGTGCTGGACCAGGGGCTGGTGGGGAGGACCGAGATCGAATTGGCGCTTGCGCTGGAGCTGGCGATCCGCAGCAGGGGCGCACAGGAGCTGAGCTTCCCGCCAATCGTCGCCGCCGGGGCTCACGGTGCACTCCCGCACGCAGAGCCGCGGGACATCGCCGTGGAGGCCGGTGAGCTCGTCACCTTCGACTGGGGTGCACGACTCGACGGCTACTGCTCGGACTGCACGCGCACTTGGGCGACCGGGCCGGTCGGCGACCTGGAGACTGAGGTTTACGACACCGTTCTGCGTGCCCAGGAGGAAGCAGTGGAAGCCCTGCGGCCAGGGCCGAGCGGGGCCGAGATCGATCGCGTCGCAAGGGGCGTGATAGAGCAGGCGGGCTTTGGCGAGAACTTTGGACACGGGCTCGGGCATGGAGTGGGACTTGACATCCACGAGGCGCCGAAGCTTTCACGGACTGGAGATCAGCCGTTGCTCGAAGGCATGGTCGTCACGGTCGAGCCCGGCATCTACCTCCCGGGGAAGTGCGGCGTGCGGATAGAGGACGTGCTGGTTCTCACTGCAGACGGAAGCGAGCCACTCAACGGGCTCGACAAGCAGTTCCGGCAGGTGTCCTGACCGAGGTCAGGCAGTTGGTGCGGGAGGGCTCGCTGCGGGTGCGCCTGTCGTGGACGGCGCCGCGCTGCGAAAGAAGAGCCAACCAAACGTTCCAAGGAACAGGATCGTCAGCAGCAGCGGGAGCATCTCGAGTGCGCTCACGTCAATGACCTCGACCAGTTCCGAGAGCCCGCTGTAAAACAGATATGCCGCGAGCGCCAAGACCAGCGTGCCGGTGACGAGAAAGAAGCGTCGCAGGTCCAGCTTGAGGCTGCCGCGGTAGAACGCGACGCCCAGAGACGCGGCGACGATGAATCCGAAGATGCCTCCGATCACGGTGGCGAGCGCGCCGCTCTCGCCGACGGAGACGAAGAGAAAGAGCGCAGTCTCGAAGCCCTCGCGTGCGACCGCAACGAAAGCCACGCTCGCCAGCGCGAGCATGCCACCTTCCGTTACGGCAGCTCCCACTTGGTCTCGCAGGTCAGTCCCTAGAGTCCGTGACTGGCGCCGCATCCAGAAGACCATGCCTGTCAGCACGGCTGCCGCCAGAAGCATTGCGATCGCCTCGAACAGCATCTCGGCGGTGCCTTCGAGCTTGCCGAAGGTCGCAAACAGGATCACCGCAGCGATGACGCTGACAATTACCGCGGCGGCGGTTCCCTGCCAGACGGCTCGACCGTGGGTCTCCAACTGGCCGGTCCGCTTAAGGAAGGCCAGCATCAGACCGATGATCAGGCTGGCCTCGAAGGTTTCGCGCAGGGTGATCAGGAAAGCGCCCATGAACCCTCGTCTGTCGAACGTGTGGCCATCTCTTAGGGCATCCTAACAAAGACCAACGCCAGCGGTTGGAAATGGCCTTGGGAGATTGCCTGCGCGATCTCAATTCAACTTCTTTACAGTGTTGGGTGTTGTGTCTCGGAGTGTTCTCGTCCTCAGCGCGATCCTTGCGGTCGTTGCCATTGCCGCTCCTGCGGCTCAGTCCCAAACGCTCCCTGGGAGTACCTCTCCAGAAGCCGCCGCACGCGTTGTCGCAATAGCCCAGCAGGAGCTAGCGCGTGGCGTCTTCGAGAAGCCGAAGGGATCGAACCGCGGCACGAGGATCAGGATGTACGGCCTCGCCACGCAAGCGTCGCTGCGCTACTACCCGGCTCCGTGGTGCGCGTACTTTGCGTCGTGGGTAACACGTCAAGCAGGAGTGCCGATCGGTTGGAACGGACTCGGCGACGGTTACGTTCCACGGATATCCGCCTGGGCCAAGAAGGTCGGGATCTGGAAGAAGACCCCGCAGCCCGGTGATTTGATCGCCTTCCCGCAGCACATTGGGATCGTCGAATCGCTTCAACCCAACGGAACCGTGACGACGATTGAGGGCAACACGTCGGATGGGCTGCGCAGGCGCCTCAGGCTCGTCAAGAGTGCCAGCGGATTCGTGCGCGTGTCGTATCTGACGGCCCCGGTC
>WLNX01000220.1 GCA_009699565.1 Actinomycetota bacterium
AAGTCCACGTCGCCGTAGTAGGCGGGATAGAACGAGTCATCCAGTCCGCCGACCGACTCCCAGGCCGCTCGCCGAAACAGCATCCCCGCCGACCCGTGGTAGTCGACCGCGCGGCGCTCCGTATAGGCGGCGGGATCGAGCGAAAGATCAATCAGAGCGGGGGAGGTGACGCCGCTGCGCCAGATGATCCAGCCCGGGTCGCGCAGGCGGCCTGCCTCGTCAAGAACCAGCGCCCCGGCGCCCGCCACGTCGGGCGCCGACTCGACGGCGCTGACCAGATGATCCAGCCAGCCGGGGTCGGGCGTTGCGTCGTCCTGGATCTCGACGAGATAGTCGCCGCCGGCGGCGCTGAAGCCGAGGTTGAAGGCTCCCGACACTCCCAGGTTCACCGGCGAGTCGATGATCGTGGCCTCATCGGCGAAGCGCGCCGTCAGCTCGCGCACCTCAGAGGTTGCGCCGTTGAGGACGACGATCAGCTCAAAGTCGATCTCTCCGCCCGCAGCGAGCAGGCTCTCAATCGTCGCGCCTACTGCGACGCTGCGGTAGGCGGGAACGACGATGCTTGCCAAGGGACTCACCGGTGGCAATCTGACAGGAATCGCTGTCAGACGCCGTGGTCGCTCGTTCTACGACCGCTCATCAACCGTGGTGATTTGCCGCTTTGCGGCCTAACGCTGGTGCGCCGACAGCAGATTTCCCCATCAGGATTGGTGGGAACCCGCCGAGTTCATAAATAGTCGATAAATGTTGTCATTTTGGCGATCCAAAGCGGGGGCAAAAGCGTAACTTCGCAAACCCCATCACGACTCAGGAGAGAAAAATGAAGATCAGACACCTCGTCATAGTTGCCGCCCTCGCCGTCGCAAGTCTCGGCGTTGTTGCATGCGGCAGCAGCAGCGACACGTCCACTACGGCCGCCACCGCTCCGGCTGCAACGAGCAGCGAAACGATCGCCGCCGTGGCGAGCGGGAATGCCGATCTTTCAACGCTGGTGGCAGCGCTGAAGGCAGGCGACCTGGTAACGACGCTCGAGGGAACCGGCCCCTACACGGTGTTCGCTCCTACGAACGCCGCGTTCTCAGACATCCAGAGCACGGTTGACACTCTGCTCAAGCCTGAAAACCAGGCCGATCTGAAGAGCGTCCTCACGTACCACGTGGTTCCGGGCATCTACACCGCAGCCGATCTGACCGACGGTCAGAAGCTGAAGACCGTTGAAGGCCAGGACCTGACCGTCAGCGTCAAGAACGGTGTCGTCAAGGTCAACGGTGCCACGGTTGAGAGCGCCGACATCAAGGCGTCCAACGGCGTTGTCCACGTGATCAACAAGGTCCTCGTCCCGCCGACCAACTAACGCCAGTCGGACGAGAAGGGTTGAAGCCCCGCGCCGCTTCGTCGGCGCGGGGCTTCGCCGTTTCTCCAGTCGGAGCAGTGTTGTTGCGGCCCTCTTATGCGGGGCCGGCGTCGGACGGGCGGCGCAGACGCCAAGCCACCAGCGCAGTGGCTGCTGCGCAGGCAACCGCGGTGGCGTTTGGAAGCGCGAGGAAGAGATCGCCCTTGGCGAAGCCGTAGGCGGCCCACATTCCCACGCCAAGCGTGACGACCAGGAGGAAGCCAATCGAGACCTCGTCCGAGTGGCCGCGGATCAGCATCAGCCTCAGCTGCAGCAGCGGAGCAACCGCAACCGCCATCCCGGTTATGGACGCGACGATTCCCAATGTGTGGACCATCCTCAGAACTTACTGGGCAGCTGGTTATTGCCGTGAACGCCAGCCGCTAATTGGCCGAGGATTCAACGAAGGTCGCAGGGATGGGCGCACGAAGATCAGCAGTCCCGCAAGACAGATGCGCGGGTACGGCAGCGCGCTCGTGCTGCCGTACCATCGCACCGATCTCGTGGGGTACCAATGGCTCGCTGATCCCCCTGAACTGTCCTAAGCCTCTGGACAGACCTCTCTATCGCTTTCCGCAGCGCATTTGGAACTGCACCACGGTTGGGTTCTTGGCCCGCTTGAGCGTCATCTTCACGCTGCCGGCGTTCTTGCCCTTAGGCGTCATCTTCACGTCGACCAGTGAGCGGTTCTTCCACTTCGGGGCCTTGTTGTCGGCCGGGAATTCCTGAACGGTGTAGGCAAGGTTGCCCCTCCGCACCATCCCTGCAGGGCAGCTGCGCGTGTCGGCGCGAGTGACATTCTTCTTCACCACGTACTCACGAGCCAGAAACGCCCTGCCCTTGGCCTTGTCGATCGTGTCGATCTTCTTGTCGGCGATGCGCACGGGCGCGATACTTGACCCCGCGCCGCGGTGAACGCGAGCGCTTTGGCTAAGTCCACCGCCACCTAGGTTGATGCACGCCAGAGCAGTCTGCCATTGACCACTTCCGCCCCAGTTCGTAACGCTCGCGCCCCAGGAGCCGTAGCTGCCGGTGGAGGCGTTACCTGCCGAACCCAGCCCGTCCCAGGACTCAGAACTGAGGTCAGCGTCCCCATCGCCGGTCTGCCAGCCAATGAACGGGTACTTCGCGGACCCGGGATCGTCGGTAGTCGTATTTTGCAATGCCACCTCGTACCACTGCGGATTGTTCACGTAGGCTTGTCCGTCAAGGCTCCAAGAGAGCCCTGGGGATCCGCCGGGGGCATTGTTGGAGCAGCTGATCGCCTGGCTCTGGCTCGCGCCGCCGCCGATCGAGATCCAGCCGGTCACCGACTGCATGCAGTAGGTACCGAGCTCTGTACCCGACTGCGAAGGGTTCAAGATTGACTGCCACGCATTACATGTGCCTGAGCCGTTGTCGCCCCACTGGGTTGAGTTGGCCGATGAGCTCGCTGCACCAACCGCGAGAGCGGCGACTGCCAGCGGGATGGCGGTAAGTGCCGCGCGATTACGAATGCGTGTCATGGGGTATTGCTCCTTATCAATTGCCGCAGCGCAGCTGAAACTGCACCACGGTTGGATTATTGGCCCGGGAGAGCGTCATCGTGACGCCAGCCAGTGAGCGGTTCTTCCACTCGCGCCTTGTTCGCAGATACGAACATATGCGGAAACAGTAGCGGTTCGCCAAGACACGTGCGCAGGTACGCCCAGCAGCCGCGGGCTGCCCCGAATCCCGCTGCCACTCTGTTGCCAATTTGGCCTTCGGGAGCCGCGAAACGTAGAGCCGGAGAGGGGATTCGAACCCCTGACCCCCTGTTTACAAGG
>WLNX01000221.1 GCA_009699565.1 Actinomycetota bacterium
AGCACCTCTCGTGCATCGCTTCGGTCGAGGCGATTCGCGAGGCCAAGAGGCTCGGATACAGCGTCACGGCGGAGGTGAGTCCGCACCACCTCTGCTTCACCGAGGAGCAGGTGCGCACGCTCGATACATCGATGAAGATGAACCCGCCGCTGCGGACCGAGGCCGACCGCCAAGCCTTGATCGAGGCCCTCGTCGACGGAACGATCGACTGCATCGCAACCGACCACGCGCCCCATAGCGCGCACGAGAAGCAGGTTCCGTTTGAGCAGGCCCCGATGGGGACAACTGGCTTGGAGAGCTCCTTTGCGGCCTGTTACACGGAGCTCGTCCGAGGCGGTCGCATGAGCCTCTCAATGCTGATTGAGAGGATGACCTGCGGGGGAGCGATCTTCGGGCTCGCCATTCCCCAGATGACCATCGGGGAGAGCGCCAACCTCGTCCTGATCGATCTGGAACAGCAGTGGCATGTAGGTGACGACGGGTACGAGAGCCGATCCGAAAACTGCGCCTTCCACGGAATTCCGCTCTACGGGCGTGTCCTACTGACTGTTGCCGACGGTTCCGTCGCCTACCGACAGCGGAGCTTCGCGCTGAGCGCCGCTCCCGACCTGCCGGAGGATCAGCGATGACCGTCGCGCGGCTGGAGGCGTCGAGGGCCGCGCTGCTGATCGTCGACATTCAGGAAGCCTTCCGCGATGTGATCCCCGATTCGCAAGCGATCGCCGCGAAAGCCGCGATTCTTGCCCGCGCCGCCGAGCTGCTCGGTCTGCCAATCATCGTCACCGAGCAGTACCCGAAAGGGTTGGGCGCGACCGTCCCGGAACTCGCACCGGCGCTGACCACCGCGACCGTGCTCGAGAAGACCGCCTTCTCAGCCACGCAGGCTGATGGATTCTCGCTCGAGGGTCGCAACCAGGTGATCGTCTGCGGAACCGAGACTCACATCTGCGTCGCGCAAAGTGTGCTCGACCTGCGGGCGACCGAAGCCGAGGTTTGGCTTGCCTGCGACGCGCTCGGCTCGCGTAGCGCCTCCGACCGCGAGACCGCGATCGAGCGGATGGTCCAGGCGGGAGCGGTCCCCTCGAGTACCGAGTCGATCTGTTTTGAGCTGCTCAAAGATGCCAAGAACCCCAACTTCAAAGAGATACAGGCGATGATCAAATGAGCTCCAAGGGATTTGTGCTGCTGGAAGACGGTGCCCGCTTTGAAGGAACACTCTGCGGCAGCGCCAGCGGCTCGGTTGGCGAGGTTGTCTTCACAACCGCAATGGGCGGCTATCAGGAGTCGGTCACCGACCCTTCCTTCGCCGGGCAGGTACTCGCCTTCACGGCTCCCCACGTTGGCAACTATGGCGTTAGCGCGGCGGCGATGGAGAGCGACAGGATTCACGTCCGGGGCGTAGTGATGCGCGCTGCAGAGAACGATTCGGATGCTCCGACCGCGGCCGAAGGATGGCTCGACTGGCTCGCTTCGAGCGACGTCCCCGCGATCACCGACGTCGATACTCGTGCGCTCGTCAAGCATCTGCGCAGCCGCGGAGCGATGCGCGGAGGAATCTTCGCCGCCGATCAGGGCGAGGCCGCCCAGTTGATCGCCGCTGAACCGCCGATGGACGGCCAGAACCTCGCGTCGTCGGTTGGGCCCTCCGAGCTGGTACGCCACGGCGAAAGCAACAGCGGCCCGCGGATCGCGGCGATAGACACGGGCATCAAGATGTCGATTGTGCGCCAGCTCGTCGAGCGCGGCGTGCGGCTGGATCTCCATCCCTGCGACGTCACGGCAGAACGGCTGCTCGCCGACGATCCCGACGCCGTCTTTCTAGCCAACGGGCCCGGTGACCCCGCAGCCCTCGACGGCGTCGTCGAGACGATCCGTCAGGTCCTCGGCAAGAAGCCCGTCTTTGGGATCTGCTTGGGCCATCAGCTCTGCTGCCGGGCGCTTGGGCTTGAAACGTTCAAGCTTCCGTTCGGCCACCGCGGCGTCAACCATCCGGTCAAGGACCTGCGCTCGGGTCGGATTGAAATCACATCCCAGAACCACGGCTTCGCGGTCGCAGCCCCTGACGGCGGACTCCGCGTCGAAACGGATGATCCCATCAGGTGGCAGACCGACTTTGGCGCCGCGGAGCTAAGTCACGTCAATCTTTACGACCGCACGGTCGAGGGGCTGACGCTGCTCGACGTGCCCGGCTCAACGGTTCAATACCACCCCGAGGCCGGCCCCGGCCCTCATGACGCACGGCATCTCTTTGACGAGTTTGTAGAGACGATCGCGCAGGGTGGCAACTGATGCCTCGGCGCGACGACATCAAAAAGATCCTCGTGATCGGCTCGGGGCCGATCGTTATCGGTCAAGCCGCCGAGTTCGACTACTCCGGAGTCCAGGCCTGCAAGGTGCTGCGCGAGGAGGGCTACGAGATAGTTCTCGTCAATTCCAATCCGGCGACGATCATGACCGACCCCGAGTTCGCCGATGCGACCTATGTCGAGCCGCTGCTGCCCGGGCCGGTTGCCGCAGTGATTGAGAAGGAGCGCCCGGACGCGCTGCTGCCCACGCTTGGCGGCCAGACAGCGCTCAACCTCGCCAAGGCGCTCGCCGAGGACGGCACGCTCGAGCGCTTCTCGGTCGAGCTGATCGGCGCCAACTACGAGGCGATTGACCGCGCCGAGGACCGCGAGCGGTTCGCCGAAACGATGGCTGAAGCCGGGCTGAAGATGCCTCGCAGCGCGATCGCGACAACCCTGGACGAGGCGATGTCCGCACTGGCCGACATCGGGCTCCCGGCAATTGTCAGGCCTGCCTTCACGCTGGGCGGACGCGGCGGGGGCATCGCCCGCGACGAGGAGGAGTACCGGACGATTGTCGGCAGGGGAATTGAAGCCTCTCCAATCGGTCAGGTGCTGCTGGACCAGTCGGTCCTCGGCTGGGGCGAGTTCGAGCTCGAAGTGATGCGCGACCGCGAGGACAACTGCGTGATCGTCTGCTCGATCGAGAACATCGATCCGATGGGTGTCCATACCGGCGATTCACTGACGGTTGCGCCGCAGCAAACGCTGACCGACTCCCTCTACCAGCAGCTGCGCGACCAGGCGCTCGCGGTGATACGGGCGGTCGGCGTCGAGACCGGCGGGTCCAACGTCCAATTTGCGGTCAATCCTGAGACCGAAGAGATCCTCGTGATCGAGATGAACCC
>WLNX01000222.1 GCA_009699565.1 Actinomycetota bacterium
CATCAAGGAGCAGGTTGAAGAGGTCTCATCGATGTCCGACCTGCTGACCGTCGTCGAGCGGCTGATCGACAGCCCGATGCAGATCGAAGATCACCTCGCGCGTGAGATGGCAGCATCGGTTGGTGGCACCGTAGACCCGACCGCGCCAGCGCAGGCCGGCGGCGCTTCGGCTTAGTCCTGAGGACGCTTCGGCGCAGCGCCTTCGACCCGCCGCCGCTCTTGACCTTCAACTTCAACCTTCCAGATCGGTGCGCAGGCCTTCAGCTCGTCGATGATTTCGCGAGCGCCAGCGAACGCTTCGCCGCGGTGCGGCGCGCTGGCGGCGACGATCACGCTCGCTTCGCTCAAGGGAACCGTGCCGACGCGGTGCTCGGCGGCGGCGGCGCAAAGCCCGTGGCGCTCGATTGCCTCGTCAACGATCCGCGCCATCTGCTCAAGCGCCATCTCGCCGTAAACCTCGTAGTCGAGCGAATCAACCTCTCGTGTTACGCCCGAGAAGCTGACGACGGCCCCTGCGCGCGGGTCGCTAACGCGCTCCAGCAGTCGATCTAGCGAGAGAGGCGAATCGCTCAGAGCGACGTGGGCCTGCGCGGCGCCGCCGGAGACCGGCGGAATCAAGGCAAGCTCATCACCGGCTGCGAGGACGAGATCATCGTCGGCGTATTCACGGTTGACGGCCAGCAGGCAGCCGCCGGCGTCGACCTGCCCGCTGAGCGCGGCAAGCGCATCGGCAACGCTGGCACCGTCGGCCAGCTCAAGCTGCAGCGAAGCGCTGCCGAGGCGCTCACGCAAGCCTGCAAATAGACGGACCGAAACCTGCATAGCGTGCAGCGTACGGCACCACCTCATTTTCGATCCGGCGGTACGGTTCCCCAATGGCTTCTTCAGAGCAGGACGAGCGCCTCACAATCGCGCCGATCGTCGGCCCCGACGACCCGCGCCGCTTCACCGATTCGGGAATTGAGATCGACGCCCTCTACAGCGAGGCCGACGTTCCGAAAGATCTTGAGCTCGGCGTGCCCGGCGACTTCCCATACACGCGCGGCGTGCACGAGCAGATGTACCGCTCGCAGCAGTGGACGATGCGCCAATACGCCGGCTACGCAAGCGCGAAAGAGTCAAACGAGCGCTACCGCTACCTGCTCTCGCGCGGCGGCACCGGCCTCTCGATGGCCTTCGATCTGCCGACCCAGCTTGGCCTCGACTCGGACAACGCGCTCTGCGAAGGCGAAGTTGGCCGCACCGGCGTGGCGATCGACACGATCGACGACATGCGCACCGCGTTTGATCAGATCCCGCTTGATCAGGTTTCAACATCGATGACGATCAACGCGCCGGCCTCGGTGCTGCTGATGCTTTACGACCTGGTCGCCGAGGAGCAGGGCGTGCCAAGCGACCAGCTGCGCGGCACGGTTCAGAACGACATTCTCAAGGAGTACATAGCGCGCGGCAACTACATCTACCCGCCCGACGCCTCGATGCGCCTGACGACCGATGTGTTCGCCTACTGCGCCGAGAACATTCCGAAGTGGAACACGATCTCAATCTCCGGCTACCACTTCCGTGAGAAGGGCTGCTCGGCAGTTCAGGAGGTGGCCTTCACGCTTTCGACCGGCATCGCCTACGTGCAGGCGGCGATCGACCGCGGCCTCGATGTCAATGATTTCGCGCCGCGGCTTGCCTTCTTCTTCAACGGCCACAACAACGTCTTCCAAGAGGTGGCGAAGTTCCGCGCCGCGCGAACGATGTGGGCGCAGATCATGAAGGAGCGCTTCGGGGCGACCAACCCGAAGGCGATGATGTTGCGCTTCCACACGCAGACCGGCGGCGTCACGTTGACCGCGCAGCAGCCGGAGAACAACATTGTCCGCGTAGCGCTGCAGGGCTTCGCCGCCGTCTGCGGCGGCACGCAGTCGCTGCACACCAACGGCTTTGACGAGGCGCTGGCGCTGCCGAGCGAGCAAGCCGCGAAGACAGCGCTGCGAACGCAGCAGATCATCGCCGCCGAATCGGGCGCCGCCGACACCGTCGATCCTTTCGCCGGCTCCTACTACGTTGAATCGCTGACGGCCGAGATCGAAAGCCGCTCGGCCGAGCTGATCGCCAAGGTTGATGAGCTCGGCGGCGCCGTTCACGCGATCGAGTTCATGACCGCCGAGATCGACGAGTCGGCTTGGGGCTACCAGGAGCGCTACCGCACAAAGCAGGATGTCGTCGTCGGCGTCAACGAATACATCGAAGAGCAGATCGAGGTTCCCGGCCTGCTGCGGGTTGACCCGCAGTCCGAGCGCGAGCAGCTCGATCGACTCGCCGCCTTCAAGGCGGACCGCGACCAAGAGCTCGTCGCGCAGCGACTCGAAGAGCTGCGCGAGGTTGCCCGCGGCGACGAGAACCTGATCCCTGCGATCCGTGTTGCGCTGAAGGATCGCTGCTCGATGGGCGAGGTTTGCGGCGCGATGAAGGACGTCTTCGGCGGCTACAAGCCGGGCTTCTAACTCCAAGCTCCTAGGATCAAGACGATGATCGCCATGCGCCTCTACGACTTTGTTCTTTGGATTCACGTTGCCGCGGTTGTGATCGCCTTCGGGGCGCCGTTTATCTACCCGGTAATTCTGGCCCGCGTGACGAACGCCAACCCGGAGGCGCTGCCCGGGATCTACAACGCGATGGTCCACGCCGGGCGGACGTTGATCACGGTCGCCTACCTGGTTCTCTTCCTCGCCGGCGCCTACCTCGCAAGTGACGCGAGCCTCTGGAGCGAGCACTGGGTTTCGGGCTCGCTGGTGATTTTGATCGTGCTGATCGGCCTCAGTCATGGCCTCGCGCTGCCAACCGAGAAGAAACTGAGCGCGATGGCAACTACCGAGCTGGCCGCGCGCGTCGGCAGCGGGCCGATGACCTTCTCGGCCGAATACGAGAAGGCTTACCGCAAGCTGAACCTTGTTGGCGTGATTTCCAACGTTTTGGTCTTGATCGCGCTCTACTTGATGATCGTCCAGCCCGCTTAGCGTGGCGGCGGCGCGGGCGCAGCCTTGCAGCGACCGTCTTCGGCAGGAATGGCCTTCTCCGGAGGGAAGAGAAGACGACGATGTCAGCGCACAGTGCAGAGCGCAGGCTTGTTAAGTCTTCGCCGGAGCTTTGGGCCGAGGTCAGCGATCAGGAATC
>WLNX01000223.1 GCA_009699565.1 Actinomycetota bacterium
GAGCGTTCGATGCCGGCGAACTCCCGCGTTGCGGCGTCGACCCGGAACTCAACCGCTGCCTCGGCCATCTGGTCGACTATCAGCGGCACAAACTCGGCCGCTGCGTCGCGGTGGATCAAGAGCGTCTCGGCGGCGTTGCAGACGCCTGGCCGGTGGACCTTCGCGTTGAGCGCAATCGCGGCGGCCTGCTGAAGGTCGGCGGCGCGATCAACGTAGACGTGGCAGTTGCCTGAAGCGGCGTAGAGAACCGGAATCGTTGCGACCTGCTCGAGCGCCGCCTTTAGCCCCTCGCCGCCGCGCGGAACTATCAGGTCAACGACGCCTTGCTGCGTGGCGAGCTCAGCGAGCTGATCACGGCCGCCCCCGACAAGCGTGATTACGGCCCGCGGCAGCCCAACGGATTCGGCGGCCTCGGCAGCAATCTCAACCATCAACGCGTTCGAGTGCTCGGCCGAAGCGGACCCGCGCAGCAGGCAGGCATTGCCCGATTTAAGGCAGAGCGCCGACGCATCTATCGTCACGTTTGGGCGCGCTTCGTAGACGACGGCGACTACGCCAAGTGGCACTCGCAGCTTGCGCAGCTGCAGCCCACTCTCGAGCTCGCGCTCTTCGATCAGCTCGCCGACCGGATCAGGCAGCGCAGCTACGTCGCGCGCGCCGGCAGCAATCGCGGCAATTCGATCCTCGTTCAGCAGCAGCCTGTCAAGCAGTGCTGCGGAGAGCCCGGCCGCCTCGCCGGCTGCGAGATCGAGCGAATTGGCCTCAACCAATTCAGCCGAACGGGCCTCCAGCGAGATGGCAAGAGCTTCCAAGGCGGCGTCCTTCGTCTCGCGCGGGGCGCGTGCCAAGAACGGCGCGGCGGCCTTCGCCTCAGCGCAAAGCGCCGCGACGCTGGTCTGTTCAGTTGCCATCAGCAGAGGGTAGTCAGGAACAGATGTGGCCGCAGCGCCTAGCCGAGCGCCAGATAGTCTCGATGAACCGCCGCTTCGGGAGCACGACCGATCGCCGCCTCCACCTCGTCCGACTTGAGCCCCGCCACGCGTGCGAGCTCGGCGGCCGAGTAGTTGCAGATGCCCTTGCCGATGAGGCCTCCGGCACCGTGGAGCTCAACCGCGTCACCTGGCTCGAACTCACCCTCAACGGCGCTTATCCCGACTGGGAGCAGCGAGGCACCAGCCTCACGCAGCGCGCGTTCAGCGCCTCCATCGACGGTCAACGAGCCGAGCGTCGGTTTGGCATAACGCAGCCACAGCTCAAAGCTCGAATAGCGATCCTCCTGCGCAGAGAAGCGGGTCCCTTCGGCCTCGCCGCTGAGTGCACGCCCGAGCGCGCCTTCGCGGATGCCGCTGGCGACCGTCGTCGGGATGCCCGCGGCGGTAGCCATCTCGGCGGCGACGACCTTCGAACGCATGCCGCCGGAGCCGAGCCCCGAAGGAGCCTGGCCGATCTCATATTCGCTGAGCTGAGATGGGTGGCTGATTTCTGCAACAAGCGGCGCGCTGGGATCGGTCCGCGGATCGGCCTGGTGGAGGCCGTCTTGATTGGTCAGCAGCACAAGGCGATCGGCACCAACCATGATCGCGACCTGCGCCGCCAGAAAATCGTTGTCGCCGAACGAGATCTCCTCGGTCGCCGTCGTGTCGTTCTCGTTGACGACAGGCACAACGCCCCACTCGAGTAGGCGACTGAGCGTTTGGCGCGCGTTGAGGTAGTGGCTGCGATGGCCAACATCGAAGAATGTGAGCAGCACCTGCGCGCTCGTGATCCCGCGCTCTCGCAGCAGCTCGTCATAAACGCGATACAGCTTGCCCTGCCCGACAGCGCTGGCGGCCTGCAGGTCGGCCATCGCCTGTGGACGGCCGCCGAGCTCAAGCACTTCGATGCCGCGCGCAATCGCGCCGCTGGAGACGAGCACAACCGAATCACCGGCTGCGTGACGAGCGGCGACCTCTGCGCAGACTGCGGTTAATAGATCGGCGCGCAGGGCTCCCGCTTCGTCGGCGACGATGTTGGACCCGAGTTTTATGACGTAAGTTGCCATTGCCTGCGCAGCGTAGCCGCGGGCGACTACGCGGCGTCCAATTCAAAGACCACGCCGGCGATTGAGACCTCATCGCCCGCCTCAAACCCAGCTTCAGCCAAAGCCTCGATCACGCCCATACGCCGCAGCCTCTGCTCGACCTGGGCCAGAGCTTCATCATTCTCTACGTCGTAGCGCGCGAGCAGCCGCTCGACCGGCTCGCCGCTCACGAGGTAGCAACCGTCCTCGAGCAGATCGATGCTCCATTCGCGGCCAGCGCCTGGGCGAAACACCTGGTGTTCGGCGAGCGTTTCACTGGCCGCTAGCTGCGGCGCTGCGGCTTCCACCGGCACGCGCTGCACGAGAGCGTCGGCGAGCGAGTCCAAGCCTTCGCGCGTAGCGCTCGAGGTCACAACGACTGGGACTCCGTCTCCCAAGCGGCTGCGCCACTGCGCCGCAACTGCGGCCGCGTCCTCAGCCGGAACAAGGTCGGCCTTCGACAGCGCGAGAACTCGCGGAAGCGCCGCAAGCTCTGAGTTGTAGCGGCCGAGCTCACTCTCAATCAGTTCGTAGTTGGCCTCTGGATCGCTGCCGTCGAGAGGAGCAAGGTCGAGAACATGAACCAGTAGGCGCGTGCGCTCTACGTGGGCGAGAAACTCGTGACCAAGGCCGGCGCCGTCGCTGGCGCCTTCGATCAAGCCTGGAATGTCGGCCAGTACGAGCTGGCGGCCGCCGCGGTCGAGCACGCCGAGCTGTGGCTCCAGCGTCGTGAACGGATAATCGCCCACCTTGGCGACGGCTCGCGTCAGCGCCGAGATCAAGGACGACTTGCCGGCGTTGGGAACGCCAACGAGCCCAACGTCCGCCAGCAGCTTCAGCTTCAGGTCGATCCAGAACTCATCACCGGGCAGGCCACGCTCCGCGAAGCGCGGCGTCTGCCTAGTCGAACTCTTGAAGTGATTGTTGCCTCGGCCACCGGAGCCGCCCCGACAAACGACGGCGCGCGAGCCCGGCACAACGAGGTCGTGGATCGTGCCGTCCTCAAGCTCGGCAACGGTTCCCGGCGGCACATGAATTTCGAGCGACTCGCCACCGGCACCGGAGCGCAGTGCGCCCTC
>WLNX01000224.1 GCA_009699565.1 Actinomycetota bacterium
GATGCCCTGGATGTCTTCCGGGAAGCGATGGACGAGAACAGGTTGGCTCGCCAGGCTAAGCCGAGCCAGCAGCAGACCATCGATACCCCGGCTCTGCGCACTGGAGCGCTCACAGCTCCTCCGCCTGGACGGGAATCTGGCGCGAAGTTCCTGAAGACGCCGATCTACGAAGGCGAACAGCGCCAGCAGCTCGAAGCATGGGCAGCCGGCTTCTACAACCTCGGGGCCACAGCACCGGTGCTGATCGACCTTCTCGACACGCTGAACGAAAAGTGGACACTGCCACCAGCCGACAAGGCTCTCCTCCAGGAGATCGTCGACAAGATCAAGCGCCGCAAGGTAGGCCACACGCTTCTCCCGATCGCCAAGAACGCCATCGAGGCCGAGCTAGAGAACGGGCCACTCACCGTCAGTGAAGCGGCTGCTGCCGCAGGCTGCAGTCACGATCATGCCCGCAAGTGCATCAAAGATCTGGGCTGCCGAGAGGTCGGCAAGAAGGGCAAAGAGAAGCTCTGGGAGCTACCTGTCGAGGCTGGCGAATGACCGGTAAGCAGCACTCAGTAAGGCCCAGTGTCCCGGCAGCTGACTTTTCGTCGAATGGCCAAGGCTCCGGCATGGGGGGAAATCACGGAAATGCTCTCATCGATTCCGGCCACAAGCAGCTACGGCTCTGGAACGAGCACGGCGAAAGTGGGGACGCGGCCAATGGCTAAGCAGACAAGGCCCCAGTTCGACCGGCCGCTGGTCGTGAGGAGCGAGATCGGTGACGTGTTCCTCGCTGAGCTTGCATCCGGTCTCCTCGCAGTGGCTCAGCTCTCCCACGCAGTGGCTAGCCCTCCGTCCTACCTCACGGTGGACGACGTTGCTGACCTGACCAAGTTCCACCCCGAGGTCATACGACGGGCGATCAGGGTAGGCGACCTAAAGGCGACGAAGCCGTGCGGGAGGCTCAGGATCTCGATCCAGGAACTCGATCGTTGGCTAGACCGTTCTGCCGTTAAGGAGATGGACGCCGTATGAGCGTGAGCAGGGTCGTGCGTCGTGATGGTCATCGTTACCTCGTCTGGTGGAAGGACGAGCGTGGGCGTACCCGCAATAAGACATTCCGGCGCAAGGCGGATGCCGATGCCTTCGACTCGAAGATCAAGCTGGCCAAGAGCGCGGGTGACCTCGCCGAGATCACAGCTGGCAGAGAGACGCTGGCTGAGTTCGTCAGCGAGTGGCGCACCCTCTACGCGCGTCAGAATCTAACGCCGAAGACGCTTCTCGACTACGAGCGCTACCTCGCCAACGACATCCTTCCCGCCCTGGGGCATATCCAACTGAGGAAGGTCACACCGATTGTGGTTCAGCGCTTCGCTGCCGCGCTCGGCGACGCCAACAGGGGCGCTTCCGTTCGGCGCAAGATCCTCTCGCTCCTCCAGGGCATCATGGAACGGGCTGTCGAGTGGCAGCGGATCAGGTTGAACCCCGTCAAGGTTGTCAAAAAGCCCACCGCTCCTCGGTCGCTGATGCCGGTGCCGATTGCGCCTAGCGGGATCGAGGCCATCCGTAGGAACATGAGCATGAGGGATGCCGTCCTTGTCTCTGTCCTCGCTTACGCCGGGCTTCGTCCGGGGGAGGCGCTCGCTCTGACCTGGTCAGACATCGACAAGCGCACGCTCCGCATAACGAAGAGCATCTCGCTTGGCGAGCAGAAAGGGACGAAGACGGGCAAGAGTCGGGTAGTCCCTGTCCGTCAAGCGCTAGCCGTGGATCTGAACAAGTGGAAGCTCAAGAGCGGTAGCCCGGCTGGCGATCAGCTCGTCTTCCCGGGACACGATGGCGGACCGTGGAAGGATCACGAATATCGCAACTGGAGGAGGCGTCAGTTTCACGATGCGGTGGTCGCCGGAGGCGTGACGTGTCGGCGTCCCTACGAGCTTCGCCACTCGTATGCATCGCTGCGGTTTGCCGAACAGGTGAACCCCGTGGTCATCGCAGCTGAGACCGGCGACACTCTGGAGACGCTTCTGCGTACGTACGTCCATGTGATCGCCGAACTGGCTGGAAGCAGCGTGTGGGATGGTGACCAACTCATTAGCGATGCAAGATCCGGTCACATTCCGGTCACATGGAAACCTGGGATGGGACAAAAAGTTGCCTCTTCAAAAGCAGAAAACCCCGCCTGAGCAGGGTTTTCCTGAAGCCCTCTAACGGACTCGAACCGTTGACCCCCTCCTTACCATGGAGGTGCTCTACCTACTGAGCTAAGAGGGCAAGCCCGCGGATTCTAGCTAGCCGGGCACAGCGCCGCGCAAACACGACCGTGCGTGCGGTCAGCCGCTCGACGCGCGCCACAGCAGGCGGCTGAGACCGCCGCCGCCGCGCTGCGGATCGAAAACCGCGGGAGCGGTGGCGGCGACCCGGCTTTGTGGATCCGGTTGCACCGGATAGCATTTCCGCCACGCCGTCATCTCGATCCGACGCCTCCTCGCCCGGTGGCCACGCCATCCGCCTGACGCCCGAACTCGAGCACGGAGGAAGGATGAAGCGCATCACCGTTGTGGCCGCCGCGTTCGTCGTGGCAGTCGGGGGAGTGCTGGGGATCGCGGGGGTGGCCTCCGCCGCCCCGGTCAAGCACGTCGCCGTGGCGCCCGCCATCAAGGCCGAGGCGATCGCCGCCTTCAAGAAGGCCGGCTGCGCCGGCTGTCACACGCTCGCCGCCGCCGGTGCGTTGGGCACGCGTGGCCCGAACCTCGACGGCCTGTTCTTCCCGGCCGCCGACATCGTCCGCCAGGTGACGAACGGCGGGAGCTACATGCCCGCCTTCGGCACGATCCTGACGAAGCACCAGATCCAGTCGCTCGCCGCCTGGATCGACGCGGTGCGGCTCGTCAAGGATCCGAACGCCGCCGCGGCGACCACGGCTGCGACGAAGCCGACGGCTACCAAGCCGGCTGCGACAACCGCAACGGCGGCTCCCGCGGCGCTCACGCCCGCGGTCAAGGCGCTCGGCGTCGCGGCCTTCAAGAAGGCCGGCTGCGCCGGCTGCCACGCGCTCGCCGCCCAGGGCGCGCTCGGCACCCGCGGTCCGAACCTCGACGGCCTGTACTTCCCGGTCGCCGACATCATCCGGCAGGTCA
>WLNX01000225.1 GCA_009699565.1 Actinomycetota bacterium
CGCTTCGATCGAGTACGAGGGGTTGTGGAAGTGGATCTGGTCAAGCTGGCTGACGACGATCCTTCTTCCGAGCCGGCTCAGGTATTCAAAATCGGAAGGGCTCCCCGACTGAAACGGGCGGTGGACAATGTCCGACTTCCGAGTCCGATGGTCGACGTCCTCGGTTGACAGCAGTTCCGACGGTCCTTGGGCGGCGATCAGGGCTCTGGTCTCCGGGCTGAGGTTGGGACTCACCAGTACGCGCAGCTCGACATCGGAGTTGCTTGCCAGCGCGGCGATCACGCCGAGCGTGTGGACTTGGGTGCCGGTCCACGCAGCGGCCAGGCAGCTCCCGTCGACCGTCACCCGCAGCCGGCGTTGGCTGAGGCTTGCCCGCATCAGCGCTCCATCGAGAGGGCCCTCGCTTGCCCCCGCCATCTCGGAGACCGATTGATCCAACCACGGGTAGCGCCCAAAGACGATGTCGTTGTGGAGTTCGGTCAGCTCGTCGGTGCGACGATCGAAGCTCGCCCCGCCGTGATGGAGAACGAAGACGTCGTCGGCAAGCACGTGCGCGAGGCCGTGCGCCGTGCACCTCGCCGAGAAGTCAACCTCCTCGCCGTAGCCGGGCGAGAAGACCGGGTCGAACCCGCCGACCAGCTCCAGCGCCATCCTGCGAATCAGCATGCAGTGGCCGATCGCCGCGGGCAGCGGCGGCCTCGCCTGCGCCGAGACATCGGCAACGCGCTCGGCGGCTGCTTCGAGCGAGAGGCCCGCAGGAAGCCCTTCGGTCGGCTCGTTGCGCTCGGGGATCGAAATGATCGAGCCGCTGTTGCTGAGGGCGCTGACGGTTGCGATCCGCGCGTCGCTTGCAGCCGCCGCCTGCATCCGCTCGAGCCACTGCTCGGCGACCACGCAGTCGCTGTTGAGGATCACAACATCGGCAGGCGCGAACCGTTCAAAGGCCTCATTGCAGCTCTCAACAAAGCCAAGGTTGCTCTCGTGCTCGATGTAGAACAGGCGTCGCGGCTGGCCTGCGGCTCCAAGATCTTCAACCAGCGTTCCGATCCTGTCGTCGTCGCTTCCGTCGTTGATCACGCAGAGCGGAACATCAGAGGCGGTGTGGCGAAGAGCTGCAGCGAGCGATTCGGCGACGAACTCGTAGCCGCCGAAGACCGGCATGACCACGACCGTCTGGCCGCGGTTCAGATTCACCTCTGCTCCCGGGGTCAGGCGTTCGAGCGTCATGTCGCGGCCTCCTCTGCGTGGCCTTGGTCGATCCGCCCGCTGGCACGGAGCTGCTTCCTCAAGCCCTTCAGGAAGCGCCTGATCGTCCTGTTGGGCAAGTTGCGGCGTTCCTTGCGAAGCAGCGTCGCGAGTGCGGCGCCGGTGCTCTCCCGAGGCGGCTCGCGGTGCGCGTCGAGCGAACCGTCGGCAAACCGCTCGCGGATCTCCGCGCTGCAGATTCCCAGTACCTGATCGTCGCCAAAGCAGTCGGTGCTGGCCTGCGCATACTGCGCGCCGAAGTTCCTGTCTAGGAAGTCGAGCGCTTCGGCATCGAGCAGCAGCTCGGGCCGGTCCGGCGGCGTGTGACGGAGCAGCAGGTCGGACAGCGCTGTCGAATACTTAGAGCCGAACGATCGGTTGACTGCCCGCATCACGGCCCGCTCTCCATCGGTGAGGCTGCGGTTGTGGGGAACGGCTGTGCTGCCCGCGAGCGACAGATCGAGACCGTCGAGCGGGATCTCTGCTGCCGTGAGCAGCGTTTCGATCAGGTTCGAACGTGAGCTTTCAAAGTGCAGCACGGTCACCTCGTCGGCCCCGAACACGCTGCGCATTGCCGCGAGCTGTCCGAACATCGAGCCGGAGGTATCGAACATGCTCCGGGCCCAATCGGAGAACTCGCCAAAGTAACCTCCGCGCTTGATGTCCTGGTTGTAAGCCGACCAGGCGGACGGGTAGAGATTGCGGATCGCGACGACGACGGTGGTGCGACGCTCGGCCACGCGATCGAGCTGCGCAAAGCGCTGCCATTGCTGCTCGTCGAGGTGGCTGAGCAGTTCGCTGGCGATTATTGCGTTGCCTGTCTCGGGGATGATCAGGTTCGCCAACTCCTCTATCCGCGCCAGCGGGGGATTGGCTTTCCCAAGGAGCCGCGCCAGCTTGTCGGCATTGCCGGAGCCGATCGTCTCGCTGTCACCGGCGAGCATGTCTCCGGCGTACTCGTAGCCCAAGGCGGCAAGTTCGGCGGGGCTGCAACGCAGCAGCACCTGCAGGGCTGTGGTGCCTGTCTTCCCGAGTCCCGGATAAATAACCAGCCGCGCCTTCATCAGTCGGTAGCCTACGCACTGCGGGCAACGCGCCCGCTCCCATCGTGCTTCCAGAATCCACTCCAGAGAGCTGAACGATGCCTGTCGCGATAGTCACCGGTTCGGGCGGCCTGATCGGATCCGAGGCGGCGCGCCACTTCGCCCGGCAGGGCTTCGAGGTGATCGGCATAGACAACGACATGCGCTCCTACTTCTTCGGAGATGCGGCCACGACGGCACCCACCACCGAGCGGCTGGCCGCCGATCTCGGGGCCTCTTTCAGGTCGCTTCCGATCGACATCCGCGACGAGCAGGCGGTTCGCGCCGTCTTTGAGCAGAACCGCTCGCAGATCGAGCTGATCGTGCACACCGCTGCGCAGCCGTCGCACGACTGGGCCGCTTCCGAGCCCCAGACCGACTTCAGCGTCAATGCCAACGGCACCCTCAACCTCCTCCAAGCGACCCGAGATTTCGCGCCGGCCGCACCCTTCGTCTTCACCTCGACAAACAAGGTCTACGGCGACACGCCCAACTTTCTGCCGCTTGAGGAGCTCGAAACCCGCTGGGAGTTGCCCGCCGGGCACAAGTGGTTCGGCGGCATCGATCTGACGATGTCGGTCGACCTGTCCACCCACTCGCTGTTTGGGGTTTCGAAACTCGCCGCCGACCTGCTGGTCCAGGAGTACGGCCGCTACTTCGAGATGCCGACGGTCTGTTTTCGCGGCGGCTGCCTGACGGGCCCGCAGCACGCCGGCGCGCAGCTCCACGGCTTCCTTGCCTACCTGATGAAGTGCACCGTCAGCGGGGACCCGTACACCGTCTTCGGCTACAAGGGCA
>WLNX01000226.1 GCA_009699565.1 Actinomycetota bacterium
CACCCTATTGACCGCTTGCGGTGGCCGTCGTCGGGAAAGCCACTTTTGCGACGGAATGCCCCCATTTTCCGCATAAAGAACTACTCCCGGAGGTCAGGCTGCGGCGCGCCGCGGCTCTTCGCCGCCGCGCGGGCCGAAGTAGGCGCCGCCGCCGATCGCGCGGTCAAAGCTCGACCACTGCGCGCCAGGAGCCAACTCCTTTTCGATCCGGTCGAAGCTTCCAAGCCGGCCTCCAAGGTTGTCCATCATGTGGACGAGCGTTGCTTCGCGTGTCGCGGGCACGACAGGGCTGCCGTGCTCGAGCGAGCCGTGGTGGCTTAAGACGATGTGAGTGACCTCCGCTGCAAGCTCCGGCGGGAAGCCTTCGATCTCGGCGATCCGGTCGCGGACCAGCGCGTAGCCGAGCGGAATCTCGCCCTGCAGGCGACCGGCGTCGGTCAAGTCGATGATTCCGTCAACTTCGCCGTAGGCCTGAAGCTTCCCGATGTCGTGAAGCAGTGCGCCGGTCACGGCCAAGTCGCGATTGATGCCCGGGAAGATCGCGCTGCTGGCGCTAACGGCCTGCGCGACGGTGAGCGAGTGTTCGAGCAGTCCGTGCGGGTAGGCCTGGTGGAAGTGTTTTGCTGCGGGCGCCTCGCGGTAGCGCTGCCAAGTTTCCGTGTCGGGGCCAAGGATCTTCTCGAGGAGCTGCTGCAGGTAAGAGTCCTGAACGGTCGCCGCCAATTCGCGCAGGTCGCTCTCCATTGCCTGCGCGTCACGCGGCGGCCCGTCGGAGAGTTCCGCGAGGTCGTAGCTGCCGTCGGCGGCCTCCAGCAGGTCATGAAGTTTCAACTGCGGGCCGAACTTCGGATGAACCTCGTAGCGGGCACGCACGCGTACCGGTTTTCCGGGCTTGCAGAGCTCAAGGGCGGCTTCGTAGTTGTCCCAAACCATTCCGGTCAGGGCGCCGCTGCGATCGCCAAGCGTGAGCCGCAGGAACGAGCCGCCGGCCTTCTTGTCGCGCAACTCGGCGCTGCGCACCAGCAGTACCTCGTCGAGCTCTTCTCCGTCGCTGTATTGACTAAGAGGCACGTCGGCAACGGTAGGGACGGTTTCGGACGGGAGCGGGACAGTTCGCATAGGTTTATGGTTGCCTCGAGCGAAGGAGAACTGACAGATGCAACCAAGCGCAATTATCACTGGAGGAACGGGCGGCCTTGGCGCCGCCGTTGTCGCGCGCTTTGTCGCCGGCGGCTGGCGCGTAGTTGTCCCGTGGGTCACCGAGGCGGATCTGAAGCGCGTCGAGCGCAGCGACAACCTCGTGCTCGTCGAGGCCGATCTCTTTGACCCAAGCGCCGTCGCAGGGGTGGCCGCCGAGGCCGGCCCGGAGCTGCGCGCGGTCGTCAACCTCGTGGGAGGCTTCGCCGCTGGCGGCCGACTCCACGAAACTGACGTCTCGGAGCTTGAGAGCCAACTGCGCATCAACCTGACTCCGGCCTGGCTGGTGACGGCCGCCGGAATTCCAGCGATGCTCGCGGCCGGCGAAGGTTCGATCGTCTGCGTCTCGTCGCGAACCGCGCTTGAGCCGTTCTCCGGCGGAGCCGCCTACGCGACTGCCAAGCGGGCGGTCCTTGGACTGGTCGATTCGCTTCACGTCGAGTACCACCACGACGGCATTCGCACCAATGCGGTGCTGCCGTCGACCATCGACACGCCGGGCAACCGCGCGGCGATGCCGGACGCCGACCCCTCGGATTGGGTGACAGCCGCACAGATAGGTGCCACAATCTTCGATCTCTGCAGTTCAGATTTTGCCGCGACGAGCGGTGCCCATATACCTGTTTACGGAAAGGCCTGACCAATGCCGCTGCGCCGACGCTCCACCGCTACCGACAATCCCGCCACCCCCGGAGCTGTCGTGGCTCCCGCCTCGACAGTCACGCCCGCATCCGTCGGGGCCCGCTCCGAGCTGCGCGCCGGCGTTGATCTGGGCGGGACGAAGATCCTCGTCGTGATCGTCGACGGGGACAACAAGATCCTCGCCCGCTCGCGCTCCGCTACTCCGCACGAGGGCGGCCCCCAGGCCGTTGCCGATCAGATCGCAGCCAACGTTGAGGACGCGCTCGGTCAGGCCGGCGCGGACGCCAGCAACCTGAAGGGGATCGGTGTCGGCTCGCCGGGATCGGTCGACCAGTCGGCCGGCACGGTCGCAAATGCCAGCAACCTCCCCGACTGGCTTGAGCCCTTCCCTCTCGGCGGTGTTCTTTCGCAGCGCTTCGGCAACATCCCGGTTCAGCTTGGCAACGACGTCAGCGTCGCCGTCAACGCCGAGTACCGGCTTGGAGCCGGCCGCCCGTATGACGCGCTGCTTGGCGTCTGGTGGGGCACCGGCGTCGGCGGCGGGCTGATTCTTGACCGCCGCCAGTGGGACGGCCGCGGCTACGCAGGCGAGTTCGGCCACATGGTGATCGAGCTCGGCGGCGCGAAGTGCGGCTGCGGCAACCGCGGCTGCGTCGAGGCCTATGCCGGCCGCCGCGACATGGAGGCATGGGTTCGCAAGCAGCGCAAGAAGGGCAAGAAGACCGACCTCGTCAAGATCATGAAGCACCGCGAGCGCGAGTCTTTTACGAGCGGCATCTGGGCAAAGGGGATCCGCAACGACGACAAGCTCGCCGCCAAGGCTGTCGATCGTGCGATCAAGGCAATCGCCGCCGGCATCGGCTCCTCGGTCAACCTGCTGGACATTCCGGCTGTCGTGATTGGCGGCGGCATGGGCGAGCGCTTCTTTGGCGACCGCCAGTCCGAGTTTGAAAGCGAAGTCGCGAAGCACCTGTTCCGTTCCGAGGCGCCGCCAGCGCTGCTCGCGACGGAGCTCGGCGACGATGGTGGCGCGATCGGTGCGGCGCTTCTGGTGCTTGCCGGAACCAACTGAGCGCAAGGCCGAGCTGCGGTCAATCACGCGCTGGATACGCCCTCTGACTGTGCTAGAAACTAGTTAATGGGGGCGACACAGCAACTTTCCGGGACTCAGCCAACCGAGCTGCCGCGCGAGGAGGTCCTCAAGGCCTCGCCGCCAATGTTCGGAACGCCATGGCTGGACCGCTTCACCCGCGTTCACGTGGCCGTGATCCC
>WLNX01000227.1 GCA_009699565.1 Actinomycetota bacterium
AAACCTCGCTCCACGATCACGAGCGCGAGACGATGCCGGACTGGTACCGCGGCAGCGACGCCGCGCCGCCGGCCGAACTGGCTGCGAAGATCATCGAAGCGGTCGAGGCCGACCGCAGGGCGGTCTACTTCCCGCCGATCGTGCGGCTGCTGCAACTCGTTCACAATGTCAGCCCCAGGACGGGCGACGCAATGCTGCGTCGCCTGCGAGGCGGGACCGCCGCGCCGCGCAAAGACTGAGTCGCGCCCCGCCGAGTTACCGGTACCCTGCGCAACATCCGACTACCGAAGGTGTTCCCACCGACATGGCCTCAAACTTCTTGAACCGATCACTCCCCTCAGCAGCCCTCGCCTTTGCTGCTGCCATCGTGCTGCTCGCGGCCGCCGGGTGCGGAACTTCGTCGGCGACATCGGTAACCAGCGCCAAGAAGCAGACGCTTGGCAGTCACCGCGCGAAGCTGGTCGTCGTCGGGGACATCGCATGCGCCCCCGGGACAGTTGAGGCCAACAGCTGTCGCCAGCAGCAAACTGCCGACCTAACCGCCAGCCTCCACCCCGACCGCGTTCTGGCGCTCGGCGACCTCCAGTACCAAGAGGGCACGCTTGAGGCCTTCAACGAGGCCTACAACGCCTCATGGGGGCAGTTCCGCAGCAAGACCTTCCCAGTCCCCGGCAACCACGAGTACTACACGCCAAACGCAACCGGCTACTACGACTACTTCGGCTCGCTCGCAGGAGACCGCACGAAGGGCTGGCACGCCACAACAATCGGCGGCTGGCGCGTGATCGGCCTCAACTCGAACTGCGCGCCCGTCGGCGGTTGCCAAGCCGGATCGGCCCAGTCGGCTTGGCTGGCCAACGACCTCAAGAAGAACGCCAAACGCTGCACGATGGCGCTCTGGCACCACCCCCGCTTCAGCACCGGCCCCCACGGCGACAACGGCTCGATGGCCGACCTCTGGTCCCAGCTCCAGGCGAAGTCGGCTGAGGTCGTCTTCGCCGGTCACGACCACGACTACGAGCGCTTCGCGCCAATGACCAGCAGCGGCGCCCGCTCTACCAAGGGCCTCGCCAGCTTTGTCGTCGGAACCGGCGGCCGCTCGCTCTACCCGCTGATCTCGTCAAACCCGGCCACGCGCGCCAGCAAGATCGCATACGGGGTTCTGCAGCTCGACCTCTACACGCGCGGATACAACTGGGCCTTCAAGACGCTCGACGGCAAGACCTTCGACAAGGGCCACGCCTACTGCCGATAGGCTTCAGCGATGCCAAGCGACGAGCGACCAGTGCTCGTGGCTCCGGACTCGTTCAAGGGAACATTTCGCGCCAGCGAAGTTGCCGCGGCGATCGGTCGGGGCCTTCAATCGAGCCTCACCGCGGCCCCGGACCTGATGCCCGTCGCCGACGGGGGCGAAGGGACGCTCGAAGTGCTGCTGGTCGCGCTCGGGGGCGAGACCGTTGGCGCCGAAGCCAGCGATGCGCTGCGCAGGCCGCTGAAGGCGGGCTTCGGCCTGGTTGAGGACGGCGACACGGCGATCGTCGAAACCGCGCAGGCGATCGGGCTGCCGTTGATCGCCGAGGACGACCGCGACGCCGAGGCTGCAAGCTCGTATGGAGCCGGGCAGTTGATCGCCGCTGCGGCCGCGACCGGCGCGAGCAATGTGGTTGTGGCCGTGGGAGGAAGCGCCAGCAGCGATGGCGGCGCCGGCGCGCTTGAAGCAATCGACGACGCTGGCGGACTCGGCGACGCCAAACTGACCGTCTGCTGCGACGTCAATACACCCTTCGAGCAGGCCGCCGAAGTCTTCGGGCCGCAGAAGGGGGCCGACGAGCAGGCGGTGAAGCGGCTGACCGCGCGGCTCAACGCGCTGGCCCAGTCGTTCCCGCGAGACCCGCGCAGCGTCGCGATGACCGGCTGCGCCGGCGGCCTCTCCGGTGCGCTGTGGGCGCAATACGGAGCGAGCCTTGAGCCCGGCGCGAAGTTTGTGCTGGCTGCGCTGGACGCCGATCGCAGGATTCTCTCGGCTCGCGCCGTGATCGTCGGAGAAGGGCGGATGGACCGGACGACATTGGAGGGCAAGATCGCGGCCGAGATCGCGGTGCGGGCCCGTCAGGCAGGCGTCCCTTGCCACGCAATCGTCGGCAGCAACGGCCTCGATCGCCTCGATCAGCGGATCCTCGACATTCAGGCGATTATCGAGGCATCGACGCTTGATGAGATCGAAGCGGCGGGCCGCGAGATCGTCGCGTACCTCTGATGGCCGTACGGAGTAGTTGACAAAGATGCCTCAGCGTTCTCGATCAGGATTCAGCCGCACGGCGCCCCGCCGCGCCGTAGTTGTAGGTGCGGGCTCGTTTGGAACGGCGGTCGCGCTGCTGCTCGTGCGCGCCGGCATCCGCACGACGCTTCAAGCCAGAACTGCGGCCCAGGCGAGCGACCTCCAGCGCGACGGAGAGAACCGCGCCTACCTGCCGGGGGTTCCGCTGGCGCCCGAGCTGAGGATCGAGAACACCGAAGGGTCTCTCGAGCGCGCCGACCTGGTGCTGCTGGCGGTTCCGTCGAGCGCGATCGCAGGAGTGATCAACAGCCTGCAGGGCCGCGGCCTTGGCGACGAGACGCCCGTCGTCTCGCTGGCAAAAGGCCTCTCCGCGCCGAGCGGCGCCGTGACCTCGGCGCTGACCAGCGCCGTCTTCGGCTCCGAGCGCGTGGCCGTTATCGGCGGCCCCGCCCACGCCGACGAGCTTGTTCACGACGGAGGCGCGCTTGTAGCCGCTTCAACCGACGAGGAGCTCGCCGCAGCGCTGGCAAAACTGTTCACGCGCGGCGGCGTGATCTGCGAGATCTCAAACGACCCGTTGGGAGTCGAGTACGCCGGAGCGGCCAAGAACGCCGCTGCGCTTGCATCCGGTGCGACCGAGGCACAGGGGCTGAACGCCGCAGGTGCAGCGGCCGGACACATCTTCCAAGAGATCTGGCGGCTGGCCGAGTCGCAGGGGGCGCGCCCGGAGTCGATGATCGGGCTGGCCGGTACCGGCGACCTCGTGGCAACCGCGCTCGCGCCCGGCAGCCGCAACCGCCGCGCTGGCGAGCTGCTCGGCTCCGG
>WLNX01000228.1 GCA_009699565.1 Actinomycetota bacterium
CGCGCTCGGCTTCAACCTCGTCGGCTACGGCTGCACCACCTGCATCGGCAACTCCGGTCCGCTGCCCGAGGACGTCGCCGCGACCGTCCGGATAAACGGTCTCACGGTCTGCTCGGTCCTCTCCGGCAACCGCAACTTCGAAGGCCGCATCAACCCCGACGTGAAGATGAACTACCTTGCTTCGCCGCCGCTGGTGGTCGCCTACGCGTTGGCGGGGACGATGGACAGCGACCTGACGAGCGATCCTCTGGGCCAAGACCCTGACGGCAACGACATCTTCCTCGCAGACCTTTGGCCGACCGGCTCTGAGATCTCGGACGCGGTCGAGCACGCAGTCCAGTCCGACATGTTCCGCAAGAGCTACGCCCAGGTCTACGACGGCGACGTCAACTGGGCCGCGCTCGAGGCTCCAAGCGGCGACCGCTTTGCCTGGAGCGACGACTCAACCTACGTTCGCCGCCCGCCTTACTTCGACGGCATGCCTGCCGAGCCGGGCGCTGTGACCGACATCGAGGCCGCGCGGGTGCTGGCGATCCTCGGCGACAGCGTCACGACCGACCACATCTCGCCGGCCGGCGCGATCAAGCCCGACAGCCCGGCAGGCCTCTACCTGCAGTCGCTAGGCGTAAAGCCTGCCGACTTCAACTCCTACGGATCGCGCCGCGGCAACCATGAGGTGATGGTGCGCGGAACGTTTGCCAACATCCGCCTTCGCAACCTGCTGGCGCCCGGAACCGAGGGCGGAGTAACGCGCCACCAGCCGGACGGGGCCGAGATGTCGATTTACGATGCCGCGATGCTGTACGCGGAGGAGGCGACCCCGCTTGTAGTGCTCGGCGGCCGCGAGTACGGCTCAGGATCTTCCCGCGACTGGGCTGCGAAGGGGACTTCGCTGCTTGGCGTCCGCGCCGTGATCGCCGAGAGCTTTGAGCGGATCCACCGCTCCAACCTGATTGGGATGGGCGTTCTCGCGCTGCAGTTCCCGGCCGGGGAGAACGCTCAGTCGCTCGGCCTATCGGGCGACGAGCTGTTTGAGATCACCGGGGTTGCGGAGCCGCTGAACGAGGGCCGGATGCCGACGACGGCACGGGTGTCGGCCGGAGAGGTCGAGTTCGAGGCGCTCGTCAGGATCGACACGCCGAAAGAGGCCGACTACTTCCGCCACGGGGGCATCCTTCCCTACGTGCTGCGTCAGCTCGCGTCGCGCTGAAGAAACTTCGCCAAGGCGGCGTGGTATTCGGGCACGTCGAGCAGGAACGAGTCGTGGCCCCAAGGCGATTCGATCTCGATGTGTGAGGCCTCCAGGTCACGGCGCTTCAGCTCACTGACGATTCGCTCCGAGTGCGGCGCTGCAAACCGCCAGTCGCTGCTGAATGAGATCGCGAGGAACTCGGTTGGGTTCCCGCGTAGCGCCTCGTCTAGCCCTTCCTCGTCGAACGGCGTGAAGTAGTCCATTGTCCGCGTCAGGTAGAGGTAGGTCAGCGCGTCGAAGCGACTGAGGAAGCTGGCCCCCTGATGGTGGAGGTAGTGCTCCACCTCAAAGTCGGGACCCAGCCCCGGCTCTGTGCCCTCGATGCGCCGCGCGCGCCCGAACTTGTGGGCGAACGACTCCTCCGAGAGGTAGGTGATGTGGGCCATCATCCGCGCCACCGCGAGGCCGATGTTGGGGCCGCGGCCGCTCTCGTGGTAGCGACCTCCCTGGAAGTCGGGGTCCCGCATGATTGCCTCCCGGGCGACGGTCGAGAAAGCGATGTTCATCGCGCTCAGCTCTGCACTGGCGCAGACCACCGCGCACAGCTCCATCGCCTGCGGGTCGTCGATCGCCCACTGGAGCGCCTGCATTCCGCCGAGCGATCCGCCGAGCGCCGCGTGGAGCCTGCCGACTCCTAGCTTCTCCAGCAGGCGGCGGTGGACCGTGTTCAGGTCGCGGACGCTGAACATCGGGAACTCAAGCCCGTAACGCTCGCCGCTCGCAGGGTTGACCGACGACGGGCCGGTCGTCCCTTGACAGCCGCCCAGCAGGTTCGGCGAAATGACGAAGAACTTGTCGGTGTCGACCGGCTTGCCGGGGCCGATCAGCCTGTCCCACCAGCCGCGCCGCGCCGAGTCGCCGTGGTGGCCGGCAGCGTGTGCGTCGCCGGTCAGCGCGTGGCAGACGAAGACGGCATTGCTGCCGTCCCCGTTTAGCTCGCCGTAGGTCTCGTAGGCGACCTCAACCGGCCCAAGCGTCGCCCCGGATTCAAGAACCAGAGGCTCTTCTTCCGTGAAGCAGACGACCGATTCGGTCTTGACCTCGCCGAGGCCGCCTGCTTCCACGGTGGTATGGCTCCTTAAGCGGCAGCGGCTGCGCGCGACTTCGCGAGCGCCTGGTCGATGTCGCCGAGGATGTCTTCGATGTTCTCGATCCCGACCGAAAGGCGAACCGTCTCCTGCGTCACTCCGGCAGACGCGAGCTCTTCCTCATTGAGCTGCGAGTGGGTCGTTGATGCGGGGTGGATCGCCAGTGACTTCGCATCGCCGATGTTGGCGAGGTGGCTGAAGAGCTCAAGGCCCTCGATGAAGCTCTTGCCGGCGTCGAGGCCGCCCTTCAGTCCAAAGGTCACGAGGGCACCGTAGCCGCCGGTGAGGACCTTGTCTGCAACTTCCTTGTACGGGCTCGAGTCGAGTCCCGGGTAGTAGACCCACGCAACGTCGTCGTTGGCTGCCAAGTGCTCGGCAACGGCCTTGGCGTTGGAGTTGTGGCGCTCCATCCGCAGTGGCAGCGTTTCAACGCCCTGCAGGAAGAGGAACGAGTTGAACGGCGAGAGCGCCGCGCCGGTGTTGCGCAGCAGCACCGTGCGGACCCGGCCGATGTAGGCCGCCGGTCCGAGCGCGTCCGCCCAGACGACGCCGTGGTAGCTGGGGTCGGGTCCGACGAGGATCTTGAACCGGTCGGGCTGCGAGCTCCAATCGAAGTTGCCCGAATCGATCACGATGCCGCCGATCGACGTTCCGTGTCCGCCGATGAACTTCGTCAGCGAGTGGACGATGATGTCGACGCCCTGATCGAAGAGCCGCGCGCCGACCGGCGTTGCGACCGTGTTGTC
>WLNX01000229.1 GCA_009699565.1 Actinomycetota bacterium
ATCGGATCACTCGCCACCTCAGCCGTGCCAGTCTTCGAAAAGACCGTCGCTACTTCGGGAACCGACTTGATCGCGTTCTCCACGACCCTCTGCATGCGCTGCGACTGGTCGAGCGAGGTTGATGGTATGCGCAGAGCCTGCACCATCAGATCGCGTTCATCGAGCTTCGGCATGAACTCGCGACCCATCTGGGAGAAGATCACAAGAGAAACCGCAAAAACGCCAAGGCTGAAAAAGATCGCCGGAGCCGGGCGCTTCACCGCCTGGCGCAGAGCCGGAAGATAGACGCGGCGAGCCCCGCCCATTATCCGCCCTTCCTTCTCAGATACCCGGCCCCGCACAAGAAGCGCGATCATTGCCGGGACGAAGGTCAGCGACAGCACAAAGGCCGCAGCGAGCGCGATCATCACCGTGATCGCCATCGGAGTGAACATCTTGCCCTCGATGCCCGAGAAGCTCAGCAGCGGCGCATAGACGATGAAGATGATCGCCTGACCATAGACGGTCGGCTTAATCATCTCTCTTGTCGCCGCCGTCACCTCGTCGAGACGTTCGGAGAGGTTCAGCAGACGGCCTTGCTCGTGCTGGCGCTCAGCAAGCCTTCGCAGGCAATTCTCGACGATGATAACCGCACCATCAACGATGAGGCCGAAATCCAGAGCTCCGAGGCTCATGAGGTTGCCCGAGACGTGCAGCCCGTTCATCCCGGTCGCCGTCATCAGCATCGAAAGGGGAATGACGAGCGCGGCGATCAGCGCCGCGCGGATATTCCCGAGTACGAGAAACAGGACGACGATGACAAGGAGCGCACCTTCTGCGAGGTTCTTCGCGACTGTCTTGATCGTCGCGTTGACGAGATTGGAGCGGTCATAAACAGGCTTCGCCTCGATACCCGGAGGCAGCGCGCGGTTGATGTCGGCAAGCCTTGCAGCAACCGCCTTCGCGACCGTGCGGGAGTTTTCACCGACAAGCATGAGTGCGGTTCCCACGACCGCGTCCTCGCCGTTGATGCTGGCAGCACCGCTGCGAAGCCCGCCGCCGATGGTGACGGTAGCCACATCGCGGACGCTCACAGGCAGGCCGCCCCGAGTAGCAACGACTGCATGAGAGATGTCGTCAATGGAGCGTACCCGTGCGTCAGCCTTCACAAGGAAGGCTTCGCCACCACGTTCGACGAAGTTCGCACCGACAGCGACGCTCGATTTTTCAAGCGCATCGGCAAGATCGACGAAGGACAGGCCGTAGCTCGCGAGCTTCGATGAATCGGGCGACACCACATACTGCTTCTCGTAGCCGCCAATGGAGTCGACGCCGGCGACGCCCGCGACGTTCCTGATCTGCGGCTTGATAATCCAGTCCTGTACCGTGCGGAGATAGGCTCCCAAGGCAACCGCATCATTCAGGCGTTCGCCTTCCGGCGTAAGAAAGGAACCGTCGCTCTGCCAGCCGGGAGAGCCGTCTTTCGAGCCTTTCTGCGGCCCGTGCGGATGGGTGAAATCGACCGACCACATATAGACTTCGCCAAGCCCTGTGCTCAGCGGACCCATCTGCGGATTGACGCCGTCAGGCAGGGTCTCGCCAGCCTGAGCGAGACGCTCAGCCACTTGCTGGCGGGCGAAATAGATGTCTGTCGACTCTTCGAAGACGACTGTGACCTGGCTGAATCCGCTCCTTGAGATCGAGCGCGAACCCTCAAGGCCGGGAATGCCTGACAGGACTGACTCAATGGGGAACGTGACGAGCTTTTCGACCTCTTCAGGTCCGAAAGCCGGGGCAAGCGTATTGATCTGAACCTGCTTCGTCGTGATGTCCGGTACGGCATCGATCGGCAAAGCGGCGAGGCTCCGAATACCAATCACAGCAACGAGGATTGAGAGGACGACGACTGCAATTCGAAGCCGGATGGAAGTGGTGATGATGAAGTTTGTGAACATGCCGGGCCTCAGTGCTCGTGTCCGGCTTCGTTCTTCTGAAGCTCCGCTTTAAGAAGGAAAGCGTTCGCACCGGCGATCACGTCGCCCGGATTGACGCCGTCGAGAAGCTCGGCTCGTCCAGCGCTTCTTGAGCCGACAGTGACATGCGTGACCTTGAAGCCGTCGCCCGTGCGGACGAAAACCACGTCGCGCCCCTCAACGCTCTGGATCGCGACCTCCGGCACAACACGGCGATCATCTCCGCCTTCGCCAGCCGTCCTGATACGCACCCGCCCGCTTTGGCCGGGCTGAAGCCCCGAGTTTGCTGTAACAGGCTGAAGCAGAACCGTGATTGATCTTGTCTCGGCATCGACCGCAGGCGTGATTGACCGCAGCGTCGCAGCGACGGTCTGCCCGCCGCCGATCTCCATCACCGCATTGGCTCCGGGCGACAGACGACGTGCATCTTCAATGGAGACGGCCGCCTCTATCTGAACCGCACCCGGCGTTGAAACACGGAAGAGTTCTGCTCCGGCCTGAACATAAGAGCCGAGAAGCGCCGAGGCCTGCGTCAGCCGTCCTGAAATCGGGCTTGTGATTGCGAGGCTCCGGCCATCGGAAGCAACACCCGCACTCTGCGCCGCAGCCGTGGCCCGACGCAGCTCAGCATCGGCAGCAGCAAGTTCGGCCTGAGCGGCTTCGAGGTCCTGACGAGCAGTAATCCGCCCCTCGAAGAGGCGGCGCTCACGATTGTAAGCTGCACGTGCGGCAGTCGCGCGCGCAGATGCAGACGCGCGGTCTGCCGCGAAAGTCGCAGCTTCCCGGCTCTCAAGAATTGCAACGGTCTCGCCACGCTGGACCGTATCACCGAGGCGCTTCTTGATCTGGACAATGGAGCCGTCGGCGCGTGCACTTAAAACCGCCTGGCCTTCCGGTGAAGCAGTGATCCTCGCTTGTGCCAGAACCTCGCCCGAAAGCGACCCGCCGCTCACCTCAAGCAACTCAATGCCGACAGCCTGTTGATTTGCACTGAGAGTTGACCCGGAGTTTTCATCGAGAATGGACCCGTGTCGTGAAGTTTATGTCATACCCGCTGGGTTGCGGGTCAAGTTGCGGCTTTCTCCTTTTTCGGCTTGCCGGCCTCTGACCGGACGCGGAACCGGAA
>WLNX01000023.1 GCA_009699565.1 Actinomycetota bacterium
CAGATAGAGAACCACACTCTGAAGAAGCTCGAATCGCTTCCGGAGGCCCAGCGGCTCCGCGACAGCGCCTGAGCTCTACACTTCCGAGCGCCGTGCTCGGGGGGATGTCCGAGTGGTTAAAGGAGACGGGCTGTAAACCCGTTGGCTCTGCCTACGCAGGTTCGAATCCTGCTCCCCCCACTTGACCGCAGATGGCGGGCCTACTTGGTGACGCTGATCCGCTGAAGGCCGCTGCTCGTCTGGCGATAGAAACGCAGGCTGACCCTGCCCCGCTTGATCGCCGCGGGGTCGAGCATTATCGCCAGCCTTATTCGAGCCTCCGGCCCGTCCGGAAAGAATGGCGGCGGTGCGTAGAGGAATGTCTTGCCGGTGCCGGCGATGCGCCCGTTGATCGCGACGGCGATCGGGACGCCGGCCCTCAGCCCGCGGGTGTGCGTGCTCAGGTAGGAGGAAGGCAGCCAGCCGCTGCCAGGGCGGGCATTGCGGAAGAAGCCCGGGCTGTCTATCTGCACGGTTCCGGATGAGGCGCCGGCAACGCTTGCGAACTGGCTTACCCGCCTGCCCATGACCGTCTGATTGTCGGCGCGATGGTAAAGAGAGCTGTTCGGGAAGCGCGCGTCGCGCTGGGCAATCGCAGCATCCTGCAGAGCGAGCATCCCGTCCATGCTCATCCGCTCGTTTTCCCGCTTCTGGCCGTTGCGCACGACAACTTCCTCGCCGGTCGGCGAACTCTGCAGCGTGCGGCCGCGGTACTTGGAGGAAGCGCCGGTGGCAGCGGCGATCGTCGGGAGGATGTCGATCGAGCGGGTGCTCTGATGGCTGACTACGCGCGCCTTCTGCCCCGGGTACTTGACCAGCAGCGGAACCCCGGCGATTTCGCCAAAGTTGCCTGAGCCGATCGAGCGGTGCTCCTGACCGGGCTTGAAGCTGATTCCGTGATCGGCTGTGACCACAACCATCGCCTTGTCCCAGAGTCCGGTCTTGACCAACTTCGCGCGCAGGGCGCCAATGATCCGATCCGCGAACTGGGCCTGCATGATCATCCGCTGCTGTTCCAGCGCGACCTCGTACTCGTGGTTCTGCCCGAGCCAAGCGTAAGCAAACATGCCCGGGTAGGTGAGAGCCTCGTCGTCGTACTGGTCGCCGTTCGGCAGGTAGCTCCAGGGAACGTGGGGGAAGATCGCGTGGACAGCCCACAGCAGCGGTTTGCTGCCTCCACCCCTGATCCCGTGGATCATCTGCGCCACCTTGCGCAGGCGGATCCTGCTTTCGGCGCTCCCAACAACCTTCTTGCCCGCCAGCCATTTGTATTCCTTCGGCTCGCGGCAGAGGGAGTCGGAACAGAGGTGCGTGATCGACTCGTAGCCGTTTACGCGGTAGCGGCTCTTGAGCATGTTGTAGATGTTGTGGCTACGGTCGATGTTGATGCTCGGGCCGGTTGCAGGCCGCTGGCCGGTCAGGATCGACGGCACCGCCGAGAGCGTGTTGTCGGAGACGGTTGTGTGGTTGCGATACCAGGTCGAGGTGGCCGCCATCGACGCCAGTTGAGGGAAGCGACTCGAATCGATTCGGTGCTGCGCGGTCATGATCGTCGTCAGGCTGAACTCGTCCATCACGAGAACGACGACGGGCGGCCTTGCAGCGTTTGCGGGAGCGGGTGCTGCGACGACCAAAGCGGACAGCAGCGCGCAGGCTGCTAGCGCCGCGTGAGATGAACGCCGACGGCTGCTTGCGATCGCCATTGAACTGACTCTACCGCGGCGCGGCAGGCGGGGAGCCAGTCGCGAAGCTGTCCGGTCTCAGCCCCGCCTCCTCGAAGAGCGCTCGCACGAGATGGGCGTAGTCCCCTCGCTCAAGGTCTCCGAACGGATCGCGCGTGTATTCGACGAGGGTTCCGAACGGGAGTGAAAAGGCAGCGCGCATTGCCAGCAGTCGCCTGCGCTCCTCGCTGCCGGCGTTGAGCAACTGCGATGCAAGGTTCAGCTTGCGGACCGCCTTGATCCGTCTCGGCAGCGCGGCCACCAGAAGCAGCAAGGCGGGGATCAGGAAGGTGATCCAACCGAGCAACTGGGCCAGTTGCTCGATCGCCAACTCGCCCTGCCGTCCGGCGGCCACCGCGTTGCCGCCGGTCGCTTGGCCCGCGTCGGCCAGCGCGCTGCTGAGGTCACCGCCGACGAGGGGGACGTTGCCCAGAGCGGTTCCGGCCTGAGTGAAGCCGTCGCGCACTGAGTTCCCGGCGTCCTGAACGCCTCTTCCGAGGCTGGCGACGTCGTCGATCGTGTTGTTGACTTTCATCCCCAGCCAAGCAAAGGCGACCAGCAGTGCCAACAGGCAAAGGTCGCCGATGACGGCTTGGGTTCGGCGGGCAGGTACTTCCGGATAGATGCGCATGTGCCGATTCTGCCGACAGCAGCGGAGGAGGTTGTCGATCGACGGGCCCGCGGGCCCCGCGGGCGCTTCTATAGGCTCGCGGCTGCCATACCAACGACTTCCAAGGAGAAAGATCAGATGAGCAGCGTTATCGAGTTCACAATGCACGCAAACCCAGGCCAGTACGAGCACCTTCTCGAGGTCTACTCGGAGTTCGCTCAGTACATGAAGGAGAGCCACGAAGGTCTAAGTCAGGTGCTGGTCGTAGGCGATCCCGCGAGCGGACTTGTGCGCGGCATCGGTGTCTTCGACACGCCGGATCAGGCCGAAGCAGTCAACAGCGAAGAGGTCTTCGCCGACTTCAACTCAAAGGTCACGCCGCTGATTTCCGGCAGCCCGGAGCGCGTTGAGCTGCATCTGGTTCACACGTTCAGCCGTTAGTTCGCCGTAACCGTCCGGCACCGGTGGTTCGCTAGATCGGTGCCGGATCTGGACCAGATGACAGTCGCCAAGGGAGCGCGCCGCGACGCGCTGGAGCTCGCGTATCCGGACCTGAACCAGTTCGACGATCCGACGCTGGAGTGGCGCAGGCTCTTCTCGGAGCTCTTCGGGACCTTCATGTTGGTGCTTGTAGCTGCAGGCGGGGGAATGCTGCACGCTTCGGCCGGTGATCAGGTAAGTCTGGCGGCCGCGGTAGTGGCGCCCGGCCTGATGGTGATGGCAATCATCCTGTTCATGGGTTCGGTTTCCGGGGCGCACCTCAACCCGGCGGTGTCGATCGCCTTCGCGCTGCGCAGCGACTTCGCCTGGAAGCGGGTTCCCGGTTACATCGCGGTTCAGCTGCTTGGCGCGACGCTCGCCTGTCTCTTCCTTCGAGCAGTCTTGGGAGACGTCGGCAATCTTGGTGCGACCGATCCCGGGGCCGGTTACGAGGCTTGGCAGGCGATGTTGATCGAGATGGTGCTGACACTTGGTCTCGTCAGCACGATCCTCGGCACAGCGTCCGGGGCTCAGAACGTTGGCTCAATCGGCGCGCTGGCGGTAGGCGGCTACATCGCGCTCGCCGGCCTCTGGGCGGCACCAATCAGCGGCGCGTCAATGAATCCCGCGCGCTCCTTTGGCCCCGACCTAGTGGGCGCCGGATTCAGCCACTACTGGGCGTATCTGGTCGGCCCGCTCGCAGGGGCGCTGCTGGCCGTCGCCTTTGCGTTCATCCTTCGCGGGCGCGGCGGAGGCCCCGTTGCCCGAGCGGCCGGCTCCGGGCGCCTTACGCGGCAGACCGACGACGGCATCACCGGCGCAAGCTCCGACGGCTGATCGGTCCGCCTACCGGCGCATCGGTCGGGCGGGGTGGTAATGATTGGCACATGGTGATGCGCAGATCAATCACGGCTCTGCTGCTTGCGGCCTTTCTTTCGGCGTCGTCTGCCAGCGCCGGTTCCGCCCCTATCGCAGCTTTGGTGCCAGGAAAGTCGCTGCGCGGCGTTTCGATTGGCATGCAGCCGTCAGACGTCAGGCGGGTTCTCGGCAAGCCCCGCAGCGACAGGACGCAATCGTGGAACGGTACCCAGCGGCGCCAGATGAGCTTCTCGAAGGTGCACGTCGTCTTCCGCGGCACGGGATCGACGGCGACCGTGGTCAACGTTTCGACGACGAGTCGCAAGGAGCGCACGAGGGGCGTTGGCGTTGGATCATCCGAGAAGCAACTGACTGCAGCTTTGGTCGGCGAGCGCTGCAAGACCGAGAACGGATATCGGCACTGTTACCTCGGCAAGTGGGTACAGCGCTCGATTGTCACCGACTTCTCGCTGTCGACCGCACGGCCAAGGCGCGTGACAAGCGTGACGCTCGGGCTGGTGGGCGGCTGACGCCCGGCACGCGCCGCTGATGCCCGCGCAATTGCGCCAGCCGCCGGGGCCAACTGCTATCAACCTTCCTATGACGACTAAGCGCCTTGCGACCACAGCCCTCCTACTTGCAGCGGTGACTGCTGTCGCCGCCTGCGGATCAAGCCAGAGCGCAGCCGACAAGGCCGCCGATCAGGCAGCCTCCGAGGCCGCCAACCCGCCTACTGTGACGACTGAATCTGCCGCCGCCGTGAAGGTCGTGAAAGTCACTCCCGGGCCCGGCGAGGGCGACCTCAACAAGAAGCCCGTGATTCCGCGCCAGAGGGGTGCGGCGCCGAAGACCTTGATCGTCCAAGACCTGATCGTCGGAACCGGGCCCGAGGCCAAGAGCGGCGACGAGGTGACCGTGCAGTACGTCGGAGTGCTTTACGCCAATGGCGAGGAATTCGACAGCTCGTGGACGGCGGGCAAGTCGTTCACTTTCGTCCTCGGTGCCGGCAACGTGATTCCGGGATGGGACCAGGGGGTAGCCGGTATGCGTGAAGGCGGCCGTCGACGGCTGATCATCCCTTCCGACCTCGCCTACGGTGCGGCGGGTTCGCCGCCGAAGATCCCCGCCAACGCGGCGCTTGTTTTCGATGTTGACTTGGAGAAGGTCAAGGCGGGCTGAGGTGCGGCTGATCGTCGCTGCGGCCTGCGCCGCGCTATTCCTTGTGCCCGCCTCCGCCGCCGGCGCTGCGACGACCAAGGGCGGAGGAGAGCACGTAGTCGCCCCCGAGGGAGGGTCGCTTGATCTGGTCGGTGTCTCTTTCGGCCAGCACCTGCGCCAGCTGCAGTTGTCGCTTCGCTCGGACCAGGCAATAACTCCCCAGCTGCTCAGCGATACCGGTGGTGGACGCATCTGTGCTGTCCTTTCCCAGTCGTCGAGGGCTCCTCGTTCGATCTGCGTCGTCCGCCGTGACGGGGATTGGCAGATTCGCTCGCGCGGCAAGCGGGTTGCGGGGAAGGTCACCCAGCCCCGTACGCGAGAACTTTCACTCAGCTTTGAGGCCGGCGATGCCGGACTGAAAACCGGCGCGGCCAACTGGTACGTCGAGTCTCAAGCGGCAGGTTGCACCGATGTCCAACCGTCGCAGGCGAAGATCACGTGGTCGGGTGCAGCGATTGTCTCCGCTTCTGCGGTCTCAAACGCCTGTCAGCACCGCGTTCCGCGGATCGGGAGCTACTCGGGTCGTGTTTGGCAGGCCAAGGTGACCGGTTGCCAGCGACGCGGCGCCGCTCAGGTGAGCCGCGGTCCGTCAGGCAAGCGCATCGCGCTCACCTATGACGACGGCCCATCGCCCTACACGCCTGGGTTCCTGCGCGAGCTCGACAAGCTTGGCGTTCCGGCGACGTTCTTCATGATCGGTCAGCAGGTGCCAGGCAACGCTGCGCTGGTGCGCCGGGTGCTGTCGAGCGGCAGCATGATCGGCAACCACTCGTGGAATCACGCTGACCTTGGTCGAGGTGGCCCCGGGGCAAGCTCGCAGCTGCGCAGCACCAACGCCGCCATTAAGAGCGCGACAGGCTTCACGCCTTGTCTTTTTAGACCTCCGTACGGCTCCACCGGCGCGAATCTCGTCAGCCGTTCGCGCGCCCAGGGAATGACCTCCGTGCTCTGGAGCGCCGATCCGCTTGATTGGCGTACTCCTGGGACTGGCTCAATCGTCAGTACCGTCGTGAGTCAGACCCGCGGCGGCGGCATCATTCTCTCGCACGATGGCGGCGGCATCCGCTCACAGACTCTTGCGGCGATGCCTCAGATTGTGAAGCGGCTGAAGGCGCGCGGCTATCGCTTCGTGACGTTGACCGACCTGCTCGGCTACTCCGAGAAGATCTCGCTCGTCAAGTAGCGCGTGCTGGTCAGCGGCGGGCGCTGCTGACCGAGGCCGGGTGGGCCTTGAGATAGGCGCTGATGCGGTTCTTCGGCACGACGAAGATCCGTCGGCCGCTGCGATAGCTGCCCGAGTCCGACGACTTCGACGGCGGCGGACGGTAGACGTCGATGTGGCGGCCGTCGATTGCTCCCCCGGTGTCGTCGGCGCGGAACCAGCCGTCCTTGTTCTTTGACTTGTAGACCGACACGTATACGAGGCTTCCGAGCGGGATGAGACCCGGATCTACCGCAACGCTGCGGTAGTACTTGAGGTCTCGCGACGGACCCGATCCAAAACTGATGTTGCCGGGCGCGATGTAGCGCTTGCCGGTCCCGTTGTACCAGCCGCCCGTTTCAAGCGGGAAGGTCACGCGGCCCTTGCTGGTCTTCCAGTAACCCTCGCCTCGCCAGAACGGCGCGAAGACGCCGCCAACGCCGAAGTTCGCACCCTTGCCGCTCTGTGTTATCCAGCCGCTGCGGCCCAGGTTGTCGATGTGGTAGCGCTTGTTGTCAGTGCCGATTCCGTCGCCTTCCATCGAGACGCCGCGTGCCGAGTAAAGCCAATCGACGCGGCTCTTGCGGGACAGGCCCGGCGTGCGCACGCGCTTGCCGACGAACCAGCGCTCCGGTACCGGGAAATACTCGGTGATCGTGACGCCGGTCAGCCAACGCTCCTTCTTGATCACCGATGCACCGGCCGGCGAGGTTGTCGCGGAAGCGGTGGAAACGGCGAGCGCAGCGACCAGAGCTACGCGCAGCAGATGGGTGGCGCGAAACTGAATCATCAACTGCCCAACACGGTAGCGAAGCTGTAGGTGCGGTCGCGGCGGTTGCTAATCGGCCGGGAACCTACGGCTTCAGCGCAACGAATTGGCATCCGCGGTGTTCTTTCAAATAGGCGAGCAAGCCTCATATCCCATGATTACAGCGATTCGATCACTCTCCTTTACCGCCGCAGTCGCCGCAATGGCAATTGCGGCCGCGCCTGCTGGGGCTGCGGTCGATCCGGCGAATTCGTTCAACCGCAGCGCCGAGCTGGCTGCAGCGCCCACGAATCACATCGGGATGCACTCGATGCTTTACACCGACACCCCGTACAGCGCCAAGGAGGAGATGTTCAAGCAGGCGCGGGCGGTCGGCGCCTCATACATTCGCGTGGACATCGCCTTGAGCGGAATCTTCCTGCGCGGGACCTTCAACGGTCACCCGATCGAGTCCGCGCGTTGGACCCGCACCGACGAGTACGCAACGCTCTCCAACAAGTACGGCGTCAAGGTGATCGCAATGCTCTACTCGACGCCCTGGTTCGTCGCCGAGTGCCCACCAAATCCACCCAGCAGTGATCGCCTGCGGTGCCCGGCAGGCGATCTTGTCCGCTATCAGCAGATGATCCATGACGTTGCCGTTCGCTACGCCGGAGTGATCAACGACTTCGAGATCATCAATGAACCTGACACGAGCCGCGCCTTCTATGGCACGCCGCAGCAGTACGCCGACATGCTGGTTGCTGCCGCCGACGGTATTCACAGCGCAAACTCCGACGCGCGAGTCGCGATCGGAGGGATCTCGACGATCAGCAACACCGTGTTCACGGACGCTGTGCTGGCCGCTCGACCCTCGCTGACCAGCAAGGTTGACGTAAACACGATCCACCTACGCAGCACATCCTCAACAACAGCGATGAACGTCAGCCTCTGGCGCCAGTACTACGACGATCACGGAATGAACGGCCCGCTTTGGCTGACGGAATACGGCTACCCGTCGGCAACCGCGTTCCAGTACGACCCGCGCTTTCGCAACGGCGAAGCGGCTCAGGCTTCCTTTCTCTCGGCAACTCTTCCGGGCGTTCTCGGCGCTGGCGGCGACCTGATCTTCATCACCCAGCGCGATTGGGGCAGCGGGCACTTCGCCTCGGAAGGCATCCTCGACACGGACGATCCCCTGCCCGAGAACCCGACCGTCCGGCGCAAGGCGGCCTTCGCGGTGGTCAAGCAGGCGTCGCAGTCGCTTACTCCCGCGCCGCTTGAACCGCCGCCTGGAACCACTCGCCTGACCACCACTACACCCGAGCGGGTGAAGATGGTTGGCGGGCGGATCACGGTCCACTTCTCCTGCATTGCTGCCGGAGACTGCAAGGCTCGCGCTTTCAAGCTGAAGTTCCTGACCGGCGAGGCGCTAAGAGTTGTTGCCCCTGAGATCTCAGCCGGCAAGAACGCCGACGTTCGCGTGAAGCTGACGCGCCCCTCGATGCGGCGGGTAGCCCGCGCGCGCTACAAGGGGGTCAAGGCGACGCTCGCCGACTACCGTCGCTCGCAGGTACAAGCGATAACGATAACGCGCTGAATCAACGCGCTGAAGCGGCGCGGCTCTGCCGGGGAGCGGTTATTCTCCCCGCGGTAACTACTGCCGCCGCTGCAAACAATCCGGAAAAGAGTCTTCCTTGACCCGTAGCCCGCTGGTCCTCATCGCCGCCCTCGCCGCCGTCTGCGTGCTTCCCGCCACCGGGTCAGCGGCAACCGTCGGCCTCTCCTCGGGCCCGTCGGCTGTCGCCGCCGCCAGTACCGCCTCAAGTTCGCGCACCGTCTCGGTTCGCGTTCGTTGGAACAGCGAGCTTCTCTCCCGCGCAGGGACCCGCGACCGCGGCACCGTATCTCTAACTGCGCTTGAGCCAAAAGGCCGGCCGCTGACCATCAGGCGCAGCGTCCGCACCAAGATCAGAAAGAGCACAGAGCTGGTCGTTCTGCGGCTAACGGCCTCGCAGGCCAGCCGCATGCGGCGCGCCTACCGCGTCGTGCTGACCGTCACGCAGCAGTACGACTCAAGCACCGACAGCGACAGCGCATATGAGGTCAACAGGGTCTTCGTCGATCACTTCCGCGGGAGAATCAACCGCTACGCCGGACGCTCCTGCAAGCAGCTCCTAACGAGCGGCGTTGACGCCAGCCGCTGCGACCTTCGCGGCGCCGATCTCTACGGCGCCGACCTGAGTGGAGTCAACCTTGCCTACGCCGACCTCAGCGGTGCGCGCCTCAGCCGCGCCAAGCTCGCTTCAGCGGTTCTCACGGGCACCCGCCTCGACGGCGCCAAGCTGGGCGGAGCAACGATGCCTGCCGCCGATCAGGCAGCGCTGACGATGCCAGCCGACGGACAGAAGGTCGTTGACGCGATCGACGCTGCGCAGCAGAGCGTTGACATCGTGATCTACGACTTCGGCGGACCGAACATCGTCGGCGAGCCTTCAAAGCCGGGTGCGCTGATGCGCGCTGTTGCTCGAGGCGTGAACGTGCGCGTGATGTTCAACGCCAGCACCCAGGACACAAACTGCCTCGGGCTCGATCCGACTCATCAGGCCGTCTGTGCATGGAACGGCAAGCTTGACGGCCTCTACGCCACGCAGGCGTCGCTGAAGTACGCCGCTGCCAACGCCCCGGAGGGAGTGACGCCCGGCAAGTACCGGATCCAGCTCTCCTCGCAGAACTTCCAGATCACCCACCAGAAGTCGGTCCTGATCGACACCTCCAACTCGAACGGCGAGGCGCTGACGGCCGGGAACCTGCTGCCAAGCTCGAAAATCATCGTCTCGACCGGCAACCTCGGCAGCTACGGCTGGGGCCAGCGCTCCGGTTACTCGTCAACGCTGAAGCAGAAAGTCGTCGTTAATCAGAACTACCGCACCAATCCGCAGGACAGCTGCGTTGCGGTGACCAGCGCAGCCTGCGCCCTCGAGTGGGCCGCCCGCGACTTCGCGATCGTCGTTACCGACCCTGCACTGGTGGAGCGGATCGCTTCGGTGTTTGCTTCCGATCAGCGTTGTGACGGAATCGACGTCAACAATTCGCTTCTCACATCGACGCTCGCCGACACCTGGGCCAACGGCACACTGCTGGCCGACAATTCCGGCGACTATCCGGTTCCGGGCGCCCCTTCGTTCTACGGCGCCGGTCAGAACACCCTGCTCCAGACTTCGCCCCAGGGCAACGCTCGCGAGCGGATGCTGAACCTGATCAACTCGGCGCAGAAGGGACAGGACCTCGTCGTCTACAACGAGGAGATGGTCGATCCGGACGTTGCGGGCACACGCGACCCAACCACCGGCAAGATCAGCGGCGGCGCGCTTGTGGCGGCCGCCAAGCGCGGAGCTGATGTCCGCGTCGTGATGGCAGCAAGCATGTACAACGGGAAGATCGACACCTCGAAGTACTCGAAGAACCCTCTTGCCCAGTGGGACAACCTCGTCAGCAACGGCGTTCAGGTGAGGGTCCTGCCGAACACGGCCGGCGAGCTCTACATCCACGGCAAGGCGATCATCGTCAACAACACCGACGGTTTCATGGGCTCGGAAAACTTTGGCTTTGAGTCGATCAACTACAACCGCGAGCTGGGGTTGATGATCAGCAACCGCGCCGATCTGTCTGGGGCGCCCGAGCCGAGCATCGGCAGCATCGCTGGCATCCAGCAGATCACGACGGCCTTCGAGGCCGACTGGGCCGATCCGCAGTCGATCGCCTACACGGTGCAGGGTGCAACCGCGGCCGCGCCGTCACCTGCGGGGGCCTTCCCCGAGTATCCGATGGCCTGCCTCGCTCCTCAAGGCGGCGATCTCTACCAGCCCAATCTCCCAACCCGCACGCCGCTTCCTCCGGCCTCTGAGCAGCCAGCTTCCTGAGCGGCCGATCGGCGGCGTGCGCGGGCCGGTATCCTCTCGCGCAGCGCCCTCCTAGCTCAGTTGGTAGAGCACTTCCATGGTAAGGAAGGGGTCACCGGTTCGAGTCCGGTGGAGGGCTTGCGCCCAGGCGAGCCTCTGCCAGCGAGGAGGCTCTGGTTTTCCTAGGCGGTTGTTTCTTGTCGGTCAGATGTCATCTTGGACCGCCGCAGGTGCCAACGCCATGTTGTACCTTGCCGCAATGACTTCGTCCAAAAGGCTCCTCTTGTTAACCCTCAGCTTGCTGGTGCTGGTGCCGGCGAACGCCCATGCCTTTATGACCTGGAACGCGCCCGGAAACGCCGAGCACGAACGGATAACGCGCTTGGCTGTCGCGTGCAACAGCGCGCTAGACAGGCCCGCCCCCGAAGGCCTCAACTGGAGGCAAGACCTCTGCCTTCCCTCCGGCGGCGACTCCGTCAAGCAGCCGTGGTGGTTTGCATTTGAGCGCTCGATGCGGATGCTGGCGGGAGCGGATAGTTACTTCGGAGGGGTGGGCGCGCCGGACCGCCTAGGCGAGGTCATCTCATCCAGCGACCGAGCCCACTGCGACAACGCAGACGCGTGGTTCCCTACGTCGCAGGGGCCTTTCGGATCGTATCCCCGCACATTCGACCAGCGCGCCGCCGGGCTGAGAGACTGCCTGCGGCTTCTGCAGAAGGATGTCGGCGTCGCGGTGACGCAAGCCGGGTTGCTCGTTGACTCCAACGGCCGCCTAGACGCACCGCAGGCCGACCTCAGCGAGGACTGCAACGTTGACTACGACCCCGACCGGAGCCCAAACAAGACGCACGACCGCGGCTGGGCAAAATGTAACGCGCTGATTGCGCTCGGCCGGGCGCTCCACATCACCGAGGACTTCTTCTCCCACTCCAACTGGACCGACCTCAACCCAGGTGCTCTCAACATAAAGAACCCGCAAGGGCTGCAGAGCGACGTACGCACTGTGCCTAGCGCGCTCGGGTACCCGCGCACCGACGCAGACATTGATGCGTTTATCGCCCAGACCCAGGTCATTACCGGCGCTTACGGTTCAGGGACCAAGAATCGGGTCACTCACAACGACTACCTAAACAAGGACGAGGGCAACGGCACGATCGGCTGGACCAGAGGTCAGATTCCGACCGGCGACAAGGGCCACTCCGGACGCTCCGTGGCTGGCTTCGACGGCACGTATGACAACTTCCAGCGCGCGGCGAAGGGCGCCGCATATGCAGCCGCCTCGGTATGGACCGATTACCGCAGCCGGATCTTCGACCTATACGGCGCCGACCGTGGAGCGAAGATCTGGAACGCGGTTCGCGAGAACACTCCTTGGACGCAGTGCGGACAGTACGGGACGGCGCGCCGCGCCCTCTCGCCACCAAACGGCGCTCAGAGCGCTGCTCGAACAATCCGCGTGCGTGTGGTCAACCGGTCGAGCTCCCCGCTCCCCTGTAACGACGCCAGGCTCGACTCAGGGGAGTGGTCCTCACTCCCGGCCGATTCGCTCGGCTCCGGGGTCACTAACGAGTTCTTGGTGCTGAGTAACGGAGGCGGCGTCGACGGGATGGTGGCGATCGGTGATGTGGTCTTCTCCTTCTCGAATCCTTTGGTCGGGTCAAACTCGTACTCGTGCGCGCCGAGTGGAGCAGTCTCCTGCTCAACCTCCGGCGGCAAGGGCAACGACGCAACTATCACGCTGACGATCACAAATCGCTCAGCCCGCTCCTCCCAGGCGCTTCGACGGGTCAAGTTCGCGGTGCCAGGCCGTGCCGCGAGGACTGGTGGGGTTGGCGCCATACCTGCGCGATCGCGCGACTACCGCCCGTCACCTCCCACGACCGCGAAGCTGAACCGTGAAATCTCTGCGAAGAACAAGCGCGAGCTGCGCTCGGAGGTGAGGCAATCGCAGGTCTGCAGCGGAGAGGGGGCTGCCGTCCAACTCCGAGTCGATGACGTCTCCTGCAGCAAGGTGCTCCGGCAGATGGTCAGGACAAGCTGGACCGACCTGAAGCGCTACTGCCCCGTCGGCTGGCGCGTCCTGCACCACCCGAGAGGAATCGGCGCTCCCGAAGGTGCCACGCTCTGCCACGTCGACAACGATGTCGACAATCCGAAACCGGACCTCCGAGCCCGGGCGTTCTTCTATGTGCTGCCGCACTCGCACGGCTAGCGCAGCTCAGGTAACCGGCCGAAGTCCGGTGGAGGGCTAAGTTAGAACCGCCGCCGTTGCTGGCCTGAGCGTGTAGGGTCACGCGATGATCTCGTGCAAGCGGCTTCTTTCGGTTCTGTCCGCGGCTGCGTTTGTGGCTGTTGTTGGCCCTGTTTCCGGGGCGGCGGCGCAGACGGGGCAGATCGTCTGGAGCGACTGCCCTGCGGACAGCTATCCGACGCTCAAGTGCGGGACTTTTCAAGTTCCCTACGACTCCAGCAAGCCAAACGGCAAGCAGTTCACGCTTGCCCTGCAAAAGCTTCCGGCGTCGGGTACGAAGGTCGGGACCCTCTTTGCCAATCCTGGCGGTCCGGGCGTGCCCGGGCGAACCATCTGGGCGTTGCCAGCCTCGTCGGCATCGCTGCGGCAATCCTTTGACCTGGTCGGCTTTGATCCCCGCGGGATCGGCGAGACCAGGCCGGCCTTCGACTGCGATCTGGCAAGCAGCGGACCCGACAACACGCCCCGCGTTGACTGGGTCAGACTCGTATCGGCACTGACGCCCGCGATCGCCAGGGCGAACCGGGCCTGTCAGAGGAAGAGCGCCGACTTCATCGCCCACGTTGGCACCAACAACGTGGTTCGCGATCTTGACGCGATGCGGGCCGCGGTCGGGGATCCCAAACTG
>WLNX01000230.1 GCA_009699565.1 Actinomycetota bacterium
CTGCTGGTGCTGATGATCTGCGCCCGCAAGTCGACAACTCTGCTCACTTCAATTCTCGCCGTCGCCCTCGGCACCGCGGCCGCGGCCGCAACGCTGCCGCTCGAGGCGCTAAGGGCGATCAGCGGCACCGCTTCGCAGCGTGGCTGGCAGGGGCTGGGGCTGCTGTTCGTACTACTGGCCCTGAGTGCAGTTGCGGTCTTCGCTCAGAGGCGAATCGGCGCCTTGGAGCCGTCCCCGCTCGGCCGCGCCGTCACCGGTTTGCTGATTGCTGGCGTCACCGTCTGCGTGATCGGCGGCTTCGTCCTCACTGCGGGAGGCAGCACCCAGAGCCAAAACGGCCTGCCCGCTCAGACCGGCGCAAAGGCGACCCGCCTGGCTTCGGTCCAGAGCAGCCGCGGCGCCTATTGGAAGGTCGCAGCCGAGTCATTCAGCTCCAACCCCGTTCTGGGAGAAGGACCGGCAAGCTTCCGCGTTGCCTGGCTGCGGGAGAGGCCGTTTCCGGAGGCGGCCAAGGACGCGCACTCGCTCTATCTCGAAACGGCAGCTGAACTTGGACTTGTTGGACTGCTTGCTCTGGTTCTCGCGTTTGCAGGGGCAATCCAGAGCTCGTTGCGCGCACTCGCAATCGACCGCCGCGCCGCTGCCGGGCCGGTCGCACTGCTTGCCACATGGGCTCTCCATGCAGGACTCGACTGGGACTGGGAGATGCCGGCCGTCACGCTCGTCGCGCTCGCAGCCGCCGGCTATCTGGCCGCGCTTTCAGCGCAGACGCGCAGCTAGCCAGACGCAGTCGGCTGCGGCTGCCCGTCGGTGGCCCGCCGGGGCTCTTTGAAGCGGAGAATCGGGCGCTCTACGAGGTAGTAGGTCACAGCAGCAATCGGCACTGAAAGCGCCGCGGTCAGCAGCACGACGACCACCAGCCGCACGCCAACGGGCTGATCTCCGACGAACGGCCAGACGCGCCCGAGGATCATGAACATCAGCGCCATGTGCCAGAGAAAGACGCCGTAGGAGATCATGCCGACCCAAGCGAGCGCGCGGTTGGAGAGAACTCTCGCGGGGAGTCTTCTTCGCTCTCCGTCCGGCGCGAAGACGGCGACCGAAACAAGCAGGCCCGCCATCAGAGCGGTGGCGATGAAATAGAGCAGATCAACCGGCAGCGTCTGGAGGCGGTATCCGCTTGCGTCAGCGGGCGTGAACACTCCGAGGACCAGATAGATCAGGATTGCGATCGCCGCGGCAAGCACCGTTCGACGGCCGAAGAACGCTCCAACAGCAGCGGCGCGAGGAACGGCGGATGCCGACGCACTGACCACAGCCAGCGCCATGCCAACGGCAAACCAGCCGGCGTAGCTGCCGAGGTTGTAGAGATAGACCGCGTTGCCGCTTTCGTAAAGCCCGCTCCGCAGCGCGACCGACCCGGCGGCGATCGCAGCGAGTGCGATCAGGTCGCGCTTCATCCGCTTGGCCGGATCGCTGCCGCCGAGGAATTTCCGCGCGACCAGTGCGTAAAGAGGAAGCGCGACGTAGAAGGCAACTTCGATATCCAAGCTCCATGTCTGGACCATCCCGCCAAGGCGCACGTCCGGCGAGGTGGAGTAGGTCTGGACGAGAAAGTAGAAGTGCCACCAATTCTCGGTAAGAACACCGTTGATGACGTGCGGCGGAAATACGGCAAGGATCGTCAGCACAAGCCAGTAGAGCGGAACAATTCTGAGGAACCGACGGCGGGCGTACCGGGCCGTCGCCATCGTGCGGCCCGCGAAGTCGGCAGCAATAAAGGGTCGGTAGAGAAGGAACCCGGAGATGACGAAAAAGATCGTCACACCGGCGTCGAGGTTCGAGAAGACTGCTGCGTAACCGCCCTTTCGGTTCAGTCCGACGATGAACGAAACATGGGTCACGAGAACCGCCAGCACGGCTATGGCGCGAAGACCGTCGAACAGAGGGAAACGGGGATTCCCCGGAGGCGGCGAGACGACCGCCGGGGCAGCGGAAGCCATCACGGCGCCTCGCCGAACAGCGGATCCAATTCCAGCAGCCGTTCGCGTGCGCGCTTCGCTCCGGCAAGGTCGGTGAAGCGGTCCACGATCTCGAGCAGCGTCCACGCCTGGGCGTTCTCGGGTTCGCGCGCGACGACGCTCTCGAGGATCGCGCGCGACTTGGGCGGATTGCCAAGCCTGTAAGCCACGACTGCTTCCATCAGGCGGCCGGCGCTATTCGGGTAGACAGGCAGCGACGGATTCGCGAGCCGCGAAACCTCTGCGCTGGAGTTCGCCAGCACAACCACATCATTGGTCTGGTAGAGGCGCGAAATCTGCTGCTGATCGCGGGCCGACTTGAACCAGACTGCCCCCAGCGCGATTGCGGCGATGCTCAGCAGCACTAGTGCCACGCGGATCAACGGTTTGCCATCCGCGCGATCGCCCATGGCCGCATTGTATGGAGCGTCAGCCACGCGGCCGAAGGACTTCGTACGGACCGCTCTTCAGCACGACGCGGTAGTTGGACGCAAGGAAGAGATCTAGCTCCCGCGAGCTGGTCGGGATCCCTCGCAGATTCGGTTCGCTGACGATCCCGCGCGGGTCGCTCCAGCGAATGATCGCCTTGGGCATTGTTCGGCGGAGCACCTGCACGGTGTCGCGCTGGACCTCCGGCTTGGCCTCAAGCGTCAGGTCGGCCCGCCGGGCATTCGGTCGCTGCGCAAGCACATAAAGCACGGGCGCGGTGATCGCGACCAGGTTGGAGCGTTCCGGAGCGACGAAGATCGGTGACCCGGGGGGAGCCAGCCGCTGAACCAGACTGATGACCTGCGGGAGTGACCGCGCCTCGGCGGGCGTCGCCGTGACCCCGTCTGCAACCGGCGTGTCGACGCGCTCAAGGGTCGGAGGGTTGAAGAGCGCCGACGCACGATCCCCCAGAGCTTCCAGCCCAACCAGCCCCCAGCAGACAAGGGCGATGCAGGCAAGCGCGCCGGCTGCGGCGCCCTCACGCATGCCGGCACCCCACCACTGCGCTGCAATCAGCGGCGCCAACACCGCAATCACGACCGCCAG
>WLNX01000231.1 GCA_009699565.1 Actinomycetota bacterium
AGTCGGTGAATCGTCGGGGATCGTCGGGCCCGATGATCGGTGCAATTGTGAGGCGCTCGTCCTGCTCTGAAGAAGCCATCAGCAGACGGTACCGCCGGATCGCCGATCAGGTTGTGTCGTAGGCTGCGCGCAGTGATCCTTTCAATTCGACTTTTCGCAGGGTTGCGCGAGCGTGCGGGCACCGAATCGCTCCAGTTGGAGCTACCCGAGGGCGCATCCGTTGCCGACGCGTTGGCCGCTCTGGGCGACGGCCTTGACGCAAACGGCTGCCTGCTTGCAGTCAACCGTGAGTACGCCGACGATTCGCTTGTTCTGAAGGAGGGCGACGAGCTTGCGCTGATCCCGCCGGTGTCCGGAGGCGCTCCGGCTCACGTTGCACTAAGCGATGAGCCGCTGTCGCTCGACGCGCTGGTTGAGCGGGTTCGCGACCCGCGGGCCGGCGCCGTCGTCAGCTTCAGCGGCGTCACGCGCGAGGTCGAGTCGCTCGATTACGAGGTCTACGCCGAGATGGCGCTTGAGAAGATGGCCGCGATCGTTCAGGCGGCGGTCGAGCGGCACGGTCTTTGCGCCGCAGCCGCCGAGCATCGCGTCGGCGTTGTGCCGCTGAGCGAAGCGAGCGTGATCGTCGCCGCCAGCGCCCCGCACCGCGCGGAAGCATTTGCCGGGGCCCGCGAGATCATCGACGAACTGAAGGCCTGCACGCCGATCTGGAAGGTCGAGCTTGAGGGCGCAGAGCGCCGCCGCGTCGAAGGCGAGCAGCCGAAGCGGCCCGCCGGCTAGGCTCCCGCGCCTCCGGCCTGCGAAGGCTCGGTTGGGTCGCCGCCGCCGGTGGCCCCGGCGAGCTCACGCGCCAAGTGGTCTTCGATCTGCATCGGAGTGTCGATCAGGCGCTCAACGACGGTCAGCAGATCGGACATTGAAGAGACCTCTTCGACCTGCTCCTTGATGAACCACTGAATGAACTGCTCGCCGGCGAAGTCGTTTTCGTCACGCGCCACCGCCGCCATCGCATTGATCTGTTTGGTGACCGTCTTCTCCTGCTCGAGCGCAAGAGCGACCGGTGCCGAGATGTCGTCGAAGTCGGTCTTCGGGGGGCTGATACCCGGGACGATCGGGCCGGCGTCCTGGTCAAGTAGGTACTGCACCATCATCATCGCGTGGCCGCGCTCCTCAAGCGCCTGCTTGTAGAAGAACTGAGCGAGGTAGGGGAGCGTCTTCGAGTCGTAGAAGACTGCGATCGCCACATACTGCTGGTGGGCGGCGTATTCGTGGCCGATCTGTTCGTTGACTGCGTCGGCGAATGCGGTTGAGGTCATATCCAGAGCCTAGAGCGTCAAGCCAGCGTCGGCGCGCACAAAATTACCCGCCGACGAATTGGGGAAGTCCGTAGGATTGGCTGATGGCCACATCATTGGTAACCGGCGGCGCAGGCTTTCTCGGATCGCACCTTTGCGACGAGTTGCTGCTGCGCGGCAACCGCGTGATCTGCGTCGACAACCTTGAAACCGGGTCGCTCCAAAACATTGCCCACATCAGGGTTCCCGAGTTCAGCTTCATCAACTGCGACATCACGGAGCCCTACTTCATCGACGAGCCGATCGATTCGGTCTACCACCTCGCCTCGCCTGCCTCGCCGATCGACTACCTGCGGCTGCCGCTGCAGACGCTGAAGGTCGGCTCGCACGGCACGCACCACACGCTGGGGCTCGCGAAGGAGCACCGCGCGCGCTTCCTGCTCGCCTCGACCAGCGAGGTCTACGGCGACCCGCAGGTTCATCCGCAGGCCGAGGACTACTGGGGTCACGTCAACCCGATCGGCCCGCGCGGCGTCTACGACGAAGCCAAGCGCTACGCCGAGGCGCTGACGATGGCCTACCACCGCCAGCAGGGCGTTGACACGGCGATCGTCCGGATCTTCAACACCTACGGCCCGCGGATGCGCGCCCACGACGGCCGTGCGATTCCCACCTTCCTGCGCCAGGCTCTGGCTGACAGGCCGATCACGGTCTACGGCGACGGCTCACAGACGCGCTCGTTCTGCTTTGTTTCGGACCTTATCCGCGGCCTGATCGCGCTCAGCGAATCGGGAGAGCACCAGCCGGTCAACATCGGCAACCCCGACGAGTTCACACTGCTCGAGCTGGCCCAGATCGTCACCGAGGTATCGGGGTCGCGCTCCGAGATCATCTATGAGGCGCTGCCTACCGACGACCCGAAGCAGCGCAAGCCCGACATCACAAGGGCGAAGGAACTTCTAGAGTGGGAACCGAAGGTCACTCTGCGCGAAGGGCTGCAGCAGACGATCGAGCAGTCCGGCGCTGAAGCGCTGCTGGGATTGAACGGCTGAATCCGAGCGTCACATCTCGGCGCCGGCGCTGTTGAAGGTAATTAGGGATGACCGAAGAACCTCGCCGACCAACCAAATCGCCCAGCGATCCCTTCGCCGCGCGCCCCGAGCTGGAGGTCGTCTCCGACGGCCACGATGTTCGTCGCAGACGAACCCCGCTCTCGTTCATCCTCACCCTCGATGCCCTGCGCAGCACGGCGCGCGTCATCTCGCTTGTCGTCGTTGATGCGATCGCGGTCTATCTCGCGATCTTCGCCGCGCTGGGCTTCAAGGCGCTCGTCCAGGGAACCGACAGCTTCTCCGCGATCGGCGAGCAGGCCTACCATTACGCGGCCTTTGCGGTTCTCCTCACCGTGCTGCTGTTTGTTCGCGCCGGGTTGTACGGCGACCGCAGCTCGCGTCCCGGCCTCGGGGCGATCGTCTCGGCGCTCTTCTCGGTTGCGTTTGTGGCCTTCCTCTACGCCGAGCTGACCGGGCAGCAGTTCTCGAGCTACTACATCTTTTGGGGAACGCTGATTTTCGCGATCATCACGGTCGGCGCGATGCGTGCCGCCTACGAAGCGGTCAGCGGACGGATTCTTCGCGCGGCCGGCTACCGGCGTCGCGCGCTGCTGGTGGGCGCGGGTGCCCACGCTGAGGCCGTCGCCCACGCCCTCTCGGCAAGTCGTTCCAACCCGATCG
>WLNX01000024.1 GCA_009699565.1 Actinomycetota bacterium
CGGCGATCCAGACGAGCGCAGCGTCAGCGTCAACCCTGATGGCCAAGAAGGCCGCAGTCACAGCGGCAACTGCAGCCGCGGCCGTGGCGCCCGATCCGGCAGTCGTGCCCGCTCCCGATGTCCCTGCCGTCGTTGTCGAACCTGTGACGACTCCGGATGTTCCTACCCCTGTAGCCACCGAGCCAACCGCAGATCAGCCTCCCGTCGTAGTCGAAGAGCATCACGACGACGTGACGCTGCTGCCGACCGGCGAGACCGAGAACCCGCCCGTTACCGACCCGCCGCCAACCGACGGTGCAACCGGGTCAAGCGCCGACGCTGCCGCGTCAGCCGCCCTGAACTAGAGCCTGATACGGATCCCGCAGCGGGGGCTGACGCCCGAGCTGCTCGGAGGTTGGAATTCGCAGACTGCGCGCTGACGTCATCAGGATGTCCAGTCCCTCGCGCACCCCGGGTTGGTCGGCGAAGACGATCACGCGGCGCCCGTAGCGCGTTCGGCCCGCGCGCTTGAACTGAAAGAGAATCTCGTAGCCCGGGCGCTGCTTCACAAGCACCGGGAGATAACCGCGCACGATCAAACCTGGATCGACCCGTCGCATCTGCTCGGTCAGCCTGGAGGCAACTATGGGCAGCGTCCCCTCAATTGATCCGCGGTACGGCGCGATCGTGATCGGCGAGGCGGAGAGCGTCGCCGGATCCGCAGCCGACGGCGGAGTCGAAAGTCGGAAGAGTTCATTGCCGACAGCCACGCGCTGCTGCAGCGCCGCGCCATCGTACGGAATGGTTATCGGAATCGGCGTCGCAACCTTCAGCGTGCGCATCCCCGACCCGCCTCCAACGAGCGCATAAGCGGCGACCAGCACGATCGCGGCGCAGGCAACGACGATCGCGGCGCGCCAGAAGCGGTTCAAACGGCGCCACCTTGGCGCGAGCAGCTCGGGCAGCGTGGGGCCAAACTCTGGTCGGACGATTGAGGGCATCGTGGTGGAGCGTATCTGCCGCTCAGGATTTGTCGACGAACAGCTGCTCAAGGTCAAAGTCCGAGAACGAATCGAACGCGACCATCGTCTGCGACCGTGCCACCCCTTCAAGCGCGGCGACCTCGCTTGCCAGCAGGTCGGCAAGCTGCTCGTGGCGACCGACGCGGACTATCGCGACGAAATCCCATGCACCGGTTACCGAGTAGACCTCGGCAATCCCGGCTATTGACCGGAGCGTCTCTCCGAGCTTGGCCAGCGCCGTCCGTTCGGACTCGATCAGGACAAAGGCGGTGATCATGCGGACCCGTCCCGACTCTTCTCAGCTCCTGCCAGCTCGTCGGCCAGGGCCAGCCCGACCGCAACGCCGACAAGCATCGCCATCCGCGACTCCTCCGCGATCAGTTCCGCCAGCGCGACGCGGCGTTGCTGCTGATCTTCAATCGCAACCACGCGGGCGATCTCGCCCTGATGGGCCGAATCGAAAAAACCGCCAGCGTCCAGAGCGTGACCAAGGATCTGCTGAAGCCCCGGGGCAGCATGCGTGACGATCTCCTGCGCCTGACCGAAGCGCTCGCCGTCGGCGATCGCTTCGACCGCTGCATCAACCTGCTCGGCGCTGTAACGCTGGTCTGCCATCAGCAACAAGCCTACCTGCGCGCCAGAACCGCGCCGGCAATCAACCCAATCACGAGACCCGCAGCCCCGGCCGTCGAACTTGCCTCGGCAGCAGCCAGCGGCATCAGCAGCAGCACTGCGGCGCAGACGCCGGCACCAATCAGGTCGCCGGCCGGTTGCTCGCCGCGGCGGGTTTCGAGGACCGGCGCAACCGCCCAGGCAGCAATCAGCCCGAGCGCGGCTGCGTTGGCCCCCAGCGCCAGCGGCACCGTCTCAAGCCCGGCGGCCGCGGCCATCCCGCCGATCGCAGCGAGGGCGAAGACGATTGCGACTGCGATTGCGCCGTGGCGCCGCTCGATCAGTCCGCCAAACAGCACGATCGCCGCAACCCCGACCGCGGCGTACCAGAGGTTGTCGGCGAAGAAGCTGGCGCTTGCAAGTCGCCACCACTGGCCCTCGATGGGGCCGACGATCCCAACCTGCACGGCCGAAACGACGCCTGGGACGAGCAGAACGGCCCCGACTGCGCAGGCCGCCGCGAGCACCACCGAGACGACCGGCCGGCCGCTCGCCGCCGCTGTCCGCGTCTTGCGCGTCTTGCGCTTGGGCGCAGGGCCGCCTCCGGCAATCTGGCCGCGGGCGATCTTTGGCGCGCGCTTGCGCATGCGCTCGCCGCAGTAGGGGCATTCGGTTACGTACTTCGAGACCTCTGAGCCGCAGGAGCGGCAGACTACGAAGAGATCGGTGGCCTCGGTCATCGCCAATGCGATGGTAGCCACACCGGCGCTCCCGGCAGCAGGAACCGATCACAGGTACCTTGTAGACACTCGATCCCCCGACCAATAACGGAGACTGCTGAAGTGGCAAACCAAACGATGACCTCATCCCAGATCGAAGAACTGCTCGGCGACCAGGCGGAAACGCTTCTCGGGCACAGCTGCAAGACGATCGACGCCTCGATGCTGCACCTCCCCGGCCCCGACTTCAACGAGCGCGTTGTAGCCGAGAGCGACCGCAATGCCCAAGTGATGCGCAACCTTCAGCAGATGTGGAGCCACGGCCGCCTCGGCGATACCGGCTACCTGTCGATCCTGCCGGTCGATCAGGGGATTGAGCACTCGGCCGGGGCCAGCTTCGCGCCCAACCCCGAGTACTTCGACCCGGGCAAGATCGTCGAGCTGGCGGTAGAGGGCGGCTGCAACGCGGTCGCCTCAACGGTCGGCGTACTAGGAGCCGTCTCGCGCAAGTACGCGCACCGGATTCCGTTCATCGTCAAGCTCAACCACAACGAGTTCCTCACCTATCCGAACACCTACGACCAGATCATGTTCTCGTCGGTGCAGCGCGCGTTCGACCTCGGCGCTGCCGGGGTTGGAGCAACGATCTATTTCGGCTCCGACGAGTCGCACCACCAGATCGTCGACGTGGCGGCTGCCTTTGAGGAGGCGCACCGACTCGGCATGTTCACCGTGCTGTGGTGCTACCTGCGCAACAGTGCCTTCGTGGTTGACGGCACCGACTACCACGTGTCAGCCGACCTGACGGGCCAGGCGAACCACATCGGAACAACCATCGAGGCCGACATCATCAAGCAGAAGCTGCCGGAGAACAACGGCGGGTACCTCGCCCTCAACGCGGACGGCGTCTCCTACGGCAAGACCAGCCCGCTCGTCTACGACAAGCTGACAACCGACAACCCGATCGACCTCACTCGGTACCAGGTGGCCAACTGCTACATGGGCCGCTCGGGCTTGATCAACTCAGGCGGAGCGTCCGGCGGCGACAGCGACATGGCCGAGGCCGTGACGACGGCAGTGATCAACAAGCGCGCCGGCGGAACCGGCCTGATCACTGGCCGCAAGGCCTTCCAGCGTCCGATGAACGAAGGCATTGCGATCCTCAATGCCGTTCAGGACGTCTACCTGTCGGACTCGGTAACAATCGCCTGATTCTCAGCACGACCAGCAACGGGCCGGCAACGCAAGAGCCAGCGGTTGGGGCGATCCGTCTAAAGCGGGGGCAGTGGCCGGTAGCGTGATCCAATGCCCGCCGCCAACCATCGCCTTGCGCGAATCGCCTGCTGCCTGGCGATCGCGATCGCCGGATCGCTTGCGGCCTGCGGCTCCAACAGCACGGGAGGCGCTGGCGGCAGTTTGAACGGAAGCGTGATCCGCGTCGTCGACGGCGACACGATCATTGTGCGCCTAGACGGCAGCGACGAGCGCGTCCGCTACATCGGGATCGACACTCCGGAGACGGTCGCGCCGGGCCGCTCCGTCGGCTGCTTCGGGCCGCAGGCGAGCAAGGCGAACAAGGCGCTCGTCGAAGGCCGCGACGTCCGTCTGGTGCTCGACAGCGAGCCGCGCGACCGTTACGGGCGCCTGCTCGCCTACGTCTACCTAGCGGCAGATGGCGCAAGCGGGCGATTCGTCAACCGCGAACTGGTCGCGGGCGGCTACGCAACGGCCCGGGAATATCCCCCGAACACAAGCCACGCAGCCGAATTTGGCGAGTTGGAGGCAAAGGCCCGGGCCGCCAACCGAGGGCTCTGGGGAAGCTGCCAACGCTAGGATCGAACGAGATGGCAAGCCGCCTGCGTCAAAACCTGCGCGAATTCGAGACCAAGTTCCGCGACGAGATCAAGGCTGACCGCGAGCGCCGACTGGAGATCCACGAGCGCGCCGAGACGCGCATCCGCGTGCGGCGTCTGGATCGCCAGCACCGACTTGGGACGCTTCGCTTCGGGATGCTCGTATTGCTGTTGATCGCTACCGCCGTCGTCGTCACGGTCGCGATGTTCGAAACGCTCTACATCGTCATGGGCTAGGCGCCCGCGTGCTGTCCTCGCCGAGCGGAGCATTGACCTCCGCGTAAACCTCCTCGCGGAAGACCGGCACCTCGCGCGGTGCGGCGATACCGAGTCGGACCCGATCGCCGTCGACCGAGAGCACGGTCACTTCGATCTCGTCGCCGATCATGATGCTTTGGTTGACCTTGCGTGAAAGGACAAGCACTGAAACCCCCCTGTTAGCGCTTCGGCACAGCGCCGCGAAACTACCACCGCCAATACCGGCTTCGCAAGTCGCCGACCCGGCCCTTCCGGACCGGCGCAAGACGCCCAGCGTCGGCGCTCCGCTAGGGTCTTCGCCTTATGGCACGCAAATCTCTCAAGCCCCAACTCAACCAGATCCGCGTATGGGTCAGCCAAGGCCGCACCGACGCATGGATCGCTCATCAGCTTGAGGTCCCGGTCGCGCAGCTCCAAACTTTCAAGCAGGAATTTGAACTGACCGGCACCGAAGGAGCGGTCGCAGACTTCGATGCCGAGATCGACCTGCGCGCGGCGGACGACGCCCAAGTGGCAGCCGCTCTTCAGGCCGAAGAGGCCGAGCAGGCGGGGAAGGATGCCGAAGAGGCACGACTGCGAGCGGAACGAATTGCCGCAGGCGAAGAAGAGCCGGAAGAACTTGCGTCCGAGGAAGACGACGAGGATACGGCGTCGGGAGGAGACGGCCAGCGGTCGCGCTCACGGCGCGGTCGCCGCGGAGGGCGCGGGCGCAGCGGTGGCTCGAAAGCGCTCGAAGGAAGCTTCGATCACGGTGAAGAGGGATACGGCCTGTGGCTCGACCCCGCAATCGCCGAGAACCCGATCTACGCCGAGCACTGGGCCGGAAAGCGCTCGGTCACGGTGACGGTAGAAGCCGACCGGATCGTCATCAAGCGCTCCGGCGACGACTGATCAGCTCCGCCTAGCGCTTCTGCTCCAGCCGTCTGCCGCCGGCAAAATCGACTGCGCCGCGGACATAGCGGGAGAAGGCGGCATCGGCTATCCGCGCGTCCCAAGCAACAGTTCGCTCGGGTTCGATCTGCAGAGCCAGCTCCAAGCACCAGGACCCGTCCTGCTCGTAGAAGGCAACCAGCTCGTCAACGGTGAAGGCGCCGCCAAGGCGTCTGCGCAGCTCGGCAACCAGTGCGTCTTCGACGCGGCCCACCAGCCGCTGATCGCCGGCGTCAACGTGAGCGACGAAGCGCTCCCCTTCCCTCCACTGCTCAATCGCTGTTTCGTACGACACGCGGCGCAGGTTAGCGCCAGCGACTAGCGTCCGCTGGGGAGGCCCTTGATGACGTAGGCCTGCTCGCCGGGCTTGACCATCCCAAGGCGGCGCGCCTCGCGCTCCAGCGCCGCGGGGTTGCGAAGATCGGTGACGCGCTTGGAGAGCGCCTTGTGCTCGCTTTCAAGCTTCGAGACCTGCTGCTGGCGCATCGAAGCCTCGCCGCGCGCCGACCAAATCGCGACCAGCGGACGCAGGTAAAGGAGCGCCACAAGCACACAGACGGCGAGGATCAGCATCCGGCCGATCCTGTCCCAGCGGATCGGATTTGAGCCCGCCGGGCGCCCAGCAACGATCTTCGGCCGAGGCAGAAGATTGCGGCCGCGAGACCGCTCCGGGGCGAGCGCGCTACGGGTTGACATGTACGCGCTTTCGCGGTCGGACCTAAAAGTCCTTCAAGCGGGGTTTGAAGGGCCCCGCCCTTCTCTCAGTCAGCGGCGGAAGACCGAGCGTCCCGGGTACACGGCCTTCGAGCCGAGGGCCTCCTCAATTCTAAGAAGCTGGTTGTACTTCGCAACCCGATCTGACCTCGAAGGGGCCCCGGTCTTGATCTGGCCGCATCCGGTGGCCACGGCAAGATCGGCGATCGTTGTGTCCTCGGTTTCGCCTGAGCGGTGCGACATGACGGCCGTGTAGCCGGCGCCGCGGGCCATCGCGATCGCGTCGAGCGTTTCCGTCAGCGTTCCGATCTGATTGACCTTGACAAGGATCGAATTGGCTACGCCGAGTTCAATGCCGCGCTCAAGCCGCTCCGTGTTGGTTACGAAGAGGTCGTCGCCCACGAGCTGGACGCTGTCGCCGAGCTTCTCCGTCAGCGCCTTCCATCCCTCCCAGTCCTCCTCGTCCATGCCGTCCTCGATTGAAACGATCGGGTAGCGGGACGCCATCTGAGCCCAGTAGTCGGCCATCTCCACCGAGCTCAGTACACGGTTCTCGTGTGCGAGCGAGTAGCTCCCAGCATCGAAGATTTCGCTTGTCGCGGGATCAAGCGCAATCGCGACGTCTTCGTCGGGCTTGTACCCGGCGGCCTCGATTCCTTCGATCAGCACCTCCAGCGCCTGCTCGTTCGAGTCGAGGTCGGGGGCAAATCCGCCCTCGTCGCCGCCGGCGGTGTTGAGGCCGCGCGACTTCAGCGTCGCCTTCAGAGCATGGAAGACCTCCGAGCCCACACGCAGCGCCTCACCAAACGAGCTCGCTCCGCAGGGCACGATCATGAACTCCTGAAAGTCGACGCGGTTGTCAGCGTGGGCGCCACCATTGAGGACGTTCATCATCGGCACCGGCAGCACGCTCGCCTGAGGGCCCCCTAAATGGCGCCATAGGGGCTGACCGGCGGCGGCAGCCGCCGCATGCGCGCTTGCCAGCGAAACGCCGAGGATCGCGTTGGCGCCGAGACGGGACTTGTTGGCAGTCCCATCCAAAGCGATCAGGCTCTCGTCAACGAGGCGCTGGTCTGCTGCATCGACGCCGATGATCGCGGCTGCAATCTCGCCGTTGACGTTGGCGACGGCCTTGCCGACCCCCTTGCCGCCCCATTCTTCGCCGCCGTCGCGCAGCTCGGTGGCTTCGAATTCTCCGGTTGAGGCTCCCGATGGAACGGCAGCCCGGCCGCGCGCACCTCCGTCCAGCTCAAGTTCCACTTCCACGGTCGGGTTGCCACGGCTGTCGAGTATCTGCCGCGCGTGCACTTCCTTGATCTTGGTCATTGTTCCTCTCCGATGCGCACCTGCGCATACAGCTCAAGCTGCTTGTCGATCTCAAGTTCGGTCCACTCCAACCCTGCCGCCCGCGCAAGCTCCTCGGCCGCCTCCAAGCGCCCTCGGAAGCGGGCGCTCGACGAGCGCAATGAAAGCTCTGGGTCGACCTGCAGCTTGCGTGCGACATTGACCGCCGCGAACAGCAGATCGCCGACCTGCTCGAAGTGCTCGTCGGGATTGCCGTCCGCTAGGGCGTCGACCTGATCGCGCAGTGCGTCGATCGCCTGCGGCGTCTCAATCGGGTCAAAGCCGCTCGACGCGGCCCGCCGCTGTATCCGGCGTGCGTGGAGCGGTGCGGGCAGGTTCTCCGGAACACCGCCGAAGAGGGTGTCGTCACGGCCCGGCTCACTCTGTTTGATGCGGTCCCAGTTGCGTCGCACTTCGGCGCTATTGGCAGCCTCAACGTCGCCGAAGACATGCGGATGGCGACCGATCAGCTTGCGCCTGCAGTGGTCGGCGACTTGGCCGAGGTCGCTGACGCCGCGCTCCTCCAGCAGCAGCGAGAGGAAGTAGACCTGGAAGAGGACATCGCCGAGTTCATCGACGAGGCCCTCGTCATCACCCGAATTGGCCGCGTCAGCCAGCTCGTAGGCCTCCTCGACGGTATGGGGAACAATCGTCTTGGCGGTCTGCTCGCGATCCCACGGGCATTCGGCGCGCAGCCGACGGGTCAGCTGATCTAGCTGACCAAGCGAGGCTTCAATTTCGGCGCTGTCCACCGCGCCCACGCTATCGCTTCGGACCCCTTCGGCGGGGTGCCGCTCAGCCTCCGGCAGGAGGCGTGGTCGGCGTCTGCTGAGGCGTTGGCGTGGCAGGAGTGGTCGTCGAGGTCTTTGGCTTCGTGTAGTTCTTGCAGTCGGCGACGATGTAACCGGTCTGGCACTCGGTCACGTCCCTCCAACGGGCCTGGTACTGCTTGCCAAAGGCTGTCAGCGCCTTCTGCCCCTTCTCGGAGACGACGATCTGCTTGATCGACTTGGCTGCCTGAGCCTCGGTCTGGACCTTCTTCGGCGTCTCCTTGGTGACCTCAAAGACGTAGTAGCCGAGGCTGGTCTTGACGGGACCCTGAACCTTGTTCAGAGGAGCGCTGAAGATCGCCTTGTCGAAGGCGCCTTCCTGCGAACCTTCCGCGACAGCCGGAAGCTTGCCGCCATCCTTCTTGGAAGCCGCGTCCACGGAGTACTGATTCGCGACCGATGCGAACGACTGACCTCCCTCAAGCGCCGCCTTGGCCTTGTTGGCCTGAGCCAGCGTCTTAGTGAGGATCACGTTCAAGTCACGCGTAGCCGGCTGCGTGAACTGCGCCTTGTTCTTGTTGTAGTAGGCGGAGATGTCCTCGGCAGTGATGTTCTTTGATGCCTTCTGAACCTGAGCGGTGATCTTCTGCTCCAGCATCTGCGAGCGCTGACGGAAGAGCAGGTCGGCCTCGGTCTGGCCGGAGCTCTTGAGGAAGTCTGCGTACTGAGCGTCGGTCGGGAAAGCCTGCTTGCGGGCCTTGGTGAACTCGGCCTTGACCTTGGCGTCCGGAATGTCGATGCCAAGCTCGTTTGCCTGGAGCTCAAGCCACTCGGAACGGATCAGGAAGGTCATGACCTGATCGCGCAGCTGCGTGTACTGCTGCGAGCACTGTGACTTGTACTCGGCGTCGGTCGGGTCGGGCTGACCCTTGACCGGCTTCGCGGCGGCAGCCTTCTTGGCGGCGATGCACTTCGTGTAGTTGGGGGCGTCGGGAACGCCGGCTGCCTTGGCGGCCGGATCCTGCGAGGCGCTTGAAGCGACCGTCATCCAACGGTTGAAGGTCGTCTTCGAGATCGTCGTGCCGTCGATGTTGGCGACGTCGCTGCTCGATACGCCGCCGCACGAGGCGAGGGCGACGGCTGAGATGGCTGCGGCGCCGAGCGCCAGAAAACGTGAGGAAGTGGTCATTTGATCCTTGATGATAGGCAGTGGAGTGCTTTGAGGCTGGGACTCACGCCTTGAAGCGGCTTACGGCTAGCAGTTCATCAGCGATGCTACCAACGATCTCAAGCCGCTCCGCCGGTTCACTGGGCAGCGCGATCGAGAGCTGGGCGCGTCCAGGCTCGTAGCGGGCCTTCGGCAGCGCCAGCTCGAGCTGGCGCTGCTGGTCCTCGTTGAAGTCAAGCGGGGTGACAACCATCTGCTCGCCGCGGATCGTTACAACGCGCGCGCCAGCCTCGCCGAGCTTCACACGCGCCCTCTGAAGCAGAATCAGATTCTCAACCTCGCCCGGCAGAGGGCCGAAGCGATCGACCAGCTCCTCGCCAAGCACGCCGAGGTCGGCGAGCTCGCGGCTGGCGGCAATCCGACGGTGGATATCGATCTTTGCCTGCTCGTACGGCACGTAGTCGACCGGGATGTAGGCGTCAACGTCGACGTCAAGCCGGACCGGTTCATGCTCGTCGTCGTTGCCGACAGGCCCGGCGGCGCGGACTGCGTCGTCGAGCATCGACAGGTACAGCTCAAAGCCGAGCGCCGCTACATGACCCGACTGCTCGTCGCCGAGAAGGTTTCCGGCGCCGCGGATCTCGAGGTCGCGCATCGCAACCTTGAATCCGGCGCCCAGCTCCGTGTAGTCGGAGAGGGCGCTGAGCCGCCGCGTGGCGTCCTCGGTCAGGGCCGCCGAGCTTGGGTAGAGCAGGTAGGCATAGGCCCGTTCGCGGCTTCGCCCGACGCGGCCGCGGATCTGGTAGAGCTGCGCCAACCCGAAGCGGTCGGCGCCTTCGACGATCAGCGTGTTCGCCTGAGGGATGTCGATCCCCGACTCAATGATGCTCGTCGAGACCAGTACGTCGCAGTCGCCGCGTAGGAAGGTCATCATCCGCTCCTCCAGGTCGTGCTCGCCGAGCTGCCCGTGGGCGACCTCGAACTTCATCTCCGGGCAGAGACCGCGAAGCCGTTCGGCCGTTTCATCGATCGTCTCGACGCGGTTGTGAAGGAAGAAAGCCTGACCGCCGCGCTGATGCTCGCGCTCAAGCGCCTGACGGACCAGCTCCTCGTCGTACTCGCCCACAAAGGTCTTCACCGGCCTGCGGCCCTCGGGCGCGGTCTCGATCACACTGATGTCTCGCATCCCCGCGAGCGACATCTGAAGCGTCCTCGGGATCGGGGTTGCGCTCATCGCAATAACGTCGACCTTCATCTTGAGCTGGCGCAGCAGCTCCTTCTGCTTGACGCCGAAGCGCTGTTCCTCGTCGACGATCAGCAGCCCAAGATCCTTCGGCCTCAGGTCGCGGCCAAGCAGCCGGTGGGTGCCGATCAGGATGTCGGTCTTGCCGTCGTTGAACTTCGCCACCGATTCGGCCTGCTCTGCACTGCTGCGAAGTCGACTGACGACGTCAACGGTGAAGGGGAAATCCTCGAGCCGCTCGCTGAACGTCCCGAAGTGCTGCTGCGCAAGAATCGTCGTCGGAGCCAGGATCAGGACCTGCGTGCCGTCGGCAGCGGCTTTGAACGCGGCCCGCAGCGCCACTTCCGTCTTCCCGTAACCGACGTCGCCGCAGATCAGGCGGTCCATCGGCCGCGGGCGCTCCATGTCCTGCTTGACGGCCTCGATCGCGGAGACCTGATCGGCCGTCTCCTGCCATGGGAAGCGCCCTTCGAAGTCGAGCTGCCACTGAGTGTCTTCGGCGAAGGCGCGGCCTTCACGGCGGCGGCGCTCGGCGTAGAGATTCAGCAGCTCGCCGGCCAGCCCCTGAGCCGCCTTGCGGGCCTTCGCCTTCAGCGTCTCCCACGACTTGCCACCGAGTTTGGAGAGCTTCGGGCTCAGCTCGCCGGCGCCGATGTAGCGGGTGATCTTGGCGAGCTGGTCAACCGGCAGGAAGACGCGGTCCTCCCCCGCGTATTCCAGCTCCAGATAATCGCGCGTGATCGAAGCGACGGTCTTCGTCTCGAAGCCGGCAAAGCGCGCGACACCGTGGTCCTCATGGACGACGGTATCGCCGGTCCGAAGCTCGAAGAGCGACGCAAAACGGCCAAGCCTTGGCTGCTCCTCGTCCCCGCCCTTAGCGACCCGCCTGCGGCGGAACAGCTTGCGCTCCGGGATCACGGCCAGCTTGGCGCCGGCGGCGATGAAACCGCTGCGCAGTGAAGCGAGCGCAAACGAAAGGCTCCCGCCGTCCCCGGCAGGGACGGCCTCGTCATCGAGCCAGCCGGCCGAGAGCCGCCCGAGGTTGTATGCGAGCCGCTCGCCCTCGCCGCGCTGGGCGAACGAAACAACGGTGTGGTAACCGCTCCTCACGAGCGTCTCAAGCTGCGGCTCGGCCTCCGCCAGCGTGCGGGCGGCAAACTCCGCAGCTCCGGCGTGGATCTCAATTGGCTGCCCGGAGCTGATCGCCGAAATCCGCGCCAGCGAGCGCTTTGCCAGCGCCGCTTGGACTGTGTCAGGGGCTACGTAGAGGTGGTGCGCGTCGTCATCGTGAAATGCCGCGCAGACGTCCTGCCAGTGGTCTCCGAGAGCCGGCGCAATCTCTTCCTCCGCCCCAACCAGCACGACGGCGTCATCTGGCACCAGATCGAGCAAAGCCTCAAAGCGGTCAACCGGGAGCAGCTCCGTGATGTCGGGGCGCTCTTCGTCGCCGCCCATTGCGGCGATCTCGGCCAGCTCGCGGTGTTCGGCTGCGAGCTCTGCCGCGGGCGCAATCTCGGCGAACTCGATCTCGCCCAGCGAACGCTGCGTAAAAGTCGAGAAGTGGCGCAGCGACTCGATCTCAATGTCAAAGCAATCAACCCGGACTGCGTGGTCCTCCGTAGCGGGAAAGCAGTCAAGGATGCCTCCGCGGATCGCGAACTGTCCGCGCTCGGCAACTTCCGAGACGCGTTCGTAACCGGCGTCAACAAGCTGCGCGGCAACCTCGTCCAGGTCGATGAAGTCGCCCTTCCTGAGCGTGAAGCCGTGTGGCCTCAGCTGCGGGTCCGGGACCTTCTCGGAAAGGGCGACGGCGGATACGACGACGACCGGGGGTTCGCCTTCTGCTCCGTCCAGCAGAGCGTCGAGCGCCGCCACCCTGAGGCCGACTAGGTGGGCGGGCGGGTCCAGATGTGATTCGTAGGTGACGCCCCGGCTCGGGTAGAAGTGGACCTTGCGCGGCTCAAGCCAAAGGCTCAGATCGCTGGCAAGCGCCTGCGCCTCGCGGTCGTCGCCGGCAACGACGACCCCCGGCCTGCCGCCATTGTGGTCAAAGATCGCGGCAATCGCATAGGGCCGCATAGAGCGAGAGACGAACGCGTCGCCGCCGCCGGCGAGCAGCTTTGCGGCTTCGGGATCGTTTGAGAACTCAGCGAGCAGCTTGCGCAGTGACACGTCGTCGCGACCCTAAGCCGAGCCGCTCAGCGATGTTTCGCCAAGCACGATTCGCTGCGCGAGATCAGCGGCGTCAGCGACGAGCGCCTCGACCTCGGCGTCGGACTGCTGCCAGCGCCCAAGCACGTAGTCGCTGACCTCTTTGCGGTCGGTCGAATCGGGTCGGCCGACGCCGATCCGGATCCGGCCGAACTGCTCGGAGCCAAAGCCCTTGCGCAGCGACTTGAGTCCGTTGTGGCCGGCAAGCCCGCCGCCGATGCGGGCTTGAATCTGGCCGAACGGAAGGTCGATCTCGTCGTGGATCACGATCACACGGTCCAGTTCCACCTTCAGCGACCCGCGCGCGGGACCGGCGGAAGTTCCGGATTCATTCATGTAGGTAAGCGGCTGCAGCAGTGCCACGCGCGCGCTCGGAGCTCCGGGCTCACCGACGCGCCCGCTGACAATCAGGCCGTTGAAGGTCTTGCGCGGACGCCCGAGGTCCCAGCGTCGCGACAATTCGGCCACAACCTGAAAGCCGACGTTGTGGGGAGTCCACTCGTACGAGGAACCGGGATTGCCGAGGCCGACGATCAGCCAGTCGACCGGTTCGGAGCGGGAGAAGATTCGGCGCACGGTGA
>WLNX01000025.1 GCA_009699565.1 Actinomycetota bacterium
GCGCCGCTGCCGCCTGCATCTCCAGTTCACGCTCGACCCGGTCTTCGATGTACTCCGGCGGCCTCACGATCACGTAAACGACGGTTCCTACGAGTGGGAAGATGAGTGCTGCGGCAGCAGCCGAACGGATCAGCATGCGGTCTTCCAAGCGGCGCTTGGCGTCGGTGTACGTGTACCAGACGAGCGCGAGCCAGATGACGACCGCCGCCAGGACGATCAGCTGGGCGATCATGTTGAAGAGGCCGTCGAGGCCGAATATTGCGGGAATCAAAGTCATCTGGTTGGTCCGAGCGTAGGGCACTCTTCGCCGTCGCCACGCTAAAGCCTTCAGCGCAGGGGCCGGTGAGGACTTTGCCGCAGCGCCCTAGAGGAAAACCCTCCCGAGCAGGTAGCCCACTCCGAAGAAGACAAGTATCACGAACGCGACGATCACGGCAACGGCAACGACCATCACGATCACGGGGGGCGTCTTCTCGCTCACAGCGTCGAACCGCCCTTGGAATTAGGCGCCCTCATCAGATCGGCAATCAGGTAGAGCGATCCGGCTGCGAAGACGAAGCCGCCGCTTCCAGCGGAGCGGCGCGCGTCCTCTAGGGCAGCGTGCGGCGCATCAACAACAACCGATGGAGGCCCGCCAACCGACCGGCAGATCGCCGCAAGCTGCGACGGAGCGAGAGCCCGAGGATTTGTACAGCGCGTGAAGACGAGGCTGTCGCTGCAGGCTGCGAGTTCGCGAATCACCGCTTCAGCGTCCTTGTCGGCGAGGACGGAAACGCATCCCGTCACCTCACGACCTGCGCTGTCGGCCGCAACCGACGCCGCCAACGCCCTGGCGCCTTCGGCGTTGTGTGCGCCGTCGAAGATCGTTGTGGGGTCGGAGGAGACGAGCTGGTAACGGCCGGGGACGGTCACCTCGCGGGCAGCCTGTGAGACCGCTGCGGCGTCGAGCGAGCCGAGCAGGGCGTGTGCTGCCGCGGCCGCCAACGCAAAGTTGCGCCGCTGAAAGCGGCCGCCGACGGCAAGTTCGGCAGGCGCGTCACTGCCGGCGACCACGAGCCGCGCACCCTGCTCCTCGCAACGGGCCGCGGCGACCGCGAGAACTTCGTGGTCGAGGTCATTTGCGACGACCAAGGTTCCGCCCGGGCGGACTACATCAAGCTTCTCGCGCGCGATCTCAGCGAGCGTGGAACCGAGCAGCTCGGTGTGCTCGAGGCTCGTCGATGTAAGGACCTGAACCGCCGAGTCGATCACGTTGCTGGCATCAAGGCGGCCGCCAAGCCCGGCTTCAACGACGGAGACCTGAACGGCGGCCTGATCAAATACAAGGAAAGCGGCGGCGGTCAAGGCCTCGAACTGGGTCACACTGCCGCCGGAGGGATCGCGGGTCTGCAAGTCCGCTGCGGCGGCGCAGACCCGGCGTGCGGCGGACGCGAAGGCACCGTCCGCGCAAGGGGCACCGTCGATCAGGATCCGCTCGGTGAACGAGACGAAGTGCGGGGACAGGTAGGCGCCGGTCGACAACCCGTGCGCCCCGACTATCGCCGCGATCATTCGGGTCACTGAAGACTTCCCGTTAGAGCCGACGACATGGACCGCCGGTCCCCGTTTCTCGGGCGAGCCGAGCTGCGCAAGCAGCGCCGATATCCGTTCCAAGCCAAAGCTGATTCCAAACTGCTCCAGCGAGAGAATCCACGACTCGGCTTCCTCCAAGGTCCACGCTTCCGGCCTCTGCGCCCCCTCACTCATGGGAACCTGCAGCTCAATCGCCCAGCGCGGCGAGTTCTTCGCGCAGCCGGTCCAGCTTCGCCTTCTCGCCTTCCACCAGTTCTGCAGGCGCCTTCGCCACGAACGCCTCGTTCGAGAGCTTGCTCTCGGCGCGCGCGATCTCCTGCTCTACGGCAGCTCGGCGCTGGGCTCGCTCGCGCTGCTGCGCGTCGCGGTCGATTGCATCGCCGGCGCTTATCTCAATGCTGCCGGAGGCGACGGGGACGCTGTCGGTGACCTCTCCGTCGAACGCATCCAGGTCCAGCTTTGCCAGTCGCGCAACTAGCGCCTCGTCGGCGCTAAGCGCGGGCGAGTCAACCCTCGCGCCGAGGCGAGCGCCGGGCTTGACGTTCGCACCGCTGCGCCATGAGCGAAGCGCGGTCACGGCAGCGATCACGTCGGCGACTCGCTGCTCGGCGTCGCCGTCGATCAGAGCCTCGTCCGAAGCCGGGTACGGTGCACCAAGAAGCAGTCCTTCTGCACCTGGAACTTCGGCCCAAAGGTCTTCGGTGACGAACGGGATAAACGGATGCGCAAGCGCCAACGTCGACCGGAGCACAAAGCAGACGGTCGCCGACAGCTCGCGGTCAAACTCGCGGCCCTTGATCAGCTCGAGGTACCAGTCACAGAGCTCGCCGTAGACGAAGTCGTAAAGGCCGAATGCGGCCTTCGAGAAGTCGAATTGCTCAATGAGGGCCGAGATATCCTCGATCGTCCGCTGGAGCCTCGAGACGATCCAGCGGTCTTCGACGGGCCGATCGGGGCCAACGAACGGCTCCTGCCCCACTTCGCCGTCAACGTTGAGCAGAACAAAGCGGGATGCGTTGAAGAGCTTGTTTGCCAGAGCCTGCCCCTGCTCGACGCGCTCACGTGAGTAGCGAACATCCTGTGTGGATGACATCGCGAGCAGGCCGAAGCGCACCGCGTCGGCGCCGTGCTCGTCGATCTCCGTGATCGGATCGATCCCAGTACCGAGAGACTTGCTCATCCGTCGCCCGTCCGGCGCTTGGATCACCGGGTGCACGTAGACGTCGCTGAACGGAACATCGCCGGTGAAGCGCAGTCCCATCATCACCATTCGGGCGACCCAAAGGAACAGAATGTCGCGCGCGGTCGAGAGCACGTCGGTCGGGTAGAAGGCCTTCAGTTCTGGCGTCTTGTCGGGCCAACCGAGCGTCGCGAACGGCCACAGAGCCGAGCTGAACCATGTGTCGAGCACGTCCTCCTCGCGTGTCCAACCATCCCCCTCGGGCTCCTCCATTCCAACGAACGTCTCATCTGCGCGATACCAGACCGGCAACCTGTGCCCCCACCAGAGCTGACGGGAGATGCACCACGGGCGAATCTCTTCCAGCCAGTCCGTGTAGCGCTTCGCTTGGCTGGGCGGGTGAATCCGAACCCGGCCGTCCTTGACGGCGTCGATTGCCGGCGGAGCCAGCTCGTCCATCCGCATGAACCACTGGAGCGAGATCAGCGGCTCAATGCGCTCGCCGGAGCGGTGCGAGAAGGGAACGGCATGCTCATAGGGCTCCTCGCCGCGCAGCAGTCCCTGTTCGCGCAGCTCGGCGACGACCTGCTGCTGCGCTTCAGCCGCTTTGAGACCGGCAAACTTGCCAGCGAGCTCGCTCATGCAGCCGTCTTCCCCGATGACGATGATCTCCTCGAGTCCGTGGCGGCGGCCGATCTCAAAGTCGTTCGGGTCATGCGCCGGGGTGATCTTCAGTGCGCCGGTGCCGAAGTCGACCTTCACGTAGTCGTCGGCAATGATCTCGAGCTCACGATCGGTCAACGGCAGCAGAACCTTCTTCCCGATCAGCTCCTTGTATCGCTCGTCGGCGGGATTGACGGCGACGGCGCTGTCACCGAGCATCGTCTCCGGACGCACGGTCGCGACCACGACTTCGCCGCTCCCGTCGGCCAGCGGATATGCGATCGAGTAGAGCGTGTCGGTCACTTCGCGCTCTTCGACTTCGAGATCCGAGATCGCAGAGCGGCTGCCCGGATCCCAGTTGACGAGGTACTGGTCGCGGTAGATGCAGCCGTCTTCATAGAGGTCGCAGAAGACCTGGCGTACTGCGCGCTCGTAGCCCTCGTCGAGCGTGAAGCGCTCGCGTTCGTAGTCGCATGAGGCGCCCAAACGGCCGAACTGCTCGATGATTGTCCCGCCGAACTCTTCGCGCCATTGCCAGACCCGCTCGACGAATGCCTCGCGACCGATCTCCTCGCGTGAAGTTCCTTCCTCAATAAGTCGCTTCTCGACCTGAGTCTGCGTCGCGATTCCGGCGTGGTCGGTTCCGAGGATCCACTCGGTTCTCACTCCGCGCATCCTTTGATAACGAATCAAGACGTCCTGGATCGAACCGTTGAGCGCGTGACCCATGTGGAGTGCGCCCGTCACGTTGGGCGGCGGGATCGCAATCGAGTAGTTGTCTGCGGCGTCGCCTTCGGCATCGGCGTGGAACATGCCCGAGTCGAGCCAGCGCTGCATGATCGGAGGTTCGGCCTCGGCCGGCTCGAAACGCTTCCTGTCTACAAAATCATCCACGGCGCCGGAGTCTACGACCCGTGCGCCGACGGGCAGCCGCTCAGCCGCGCTTGCGTCCGCCTCGCAGCCCCGGGACGGGAATCGGCGACAGGTCGGCGACAAGCGATCGATGGTCAACCCGGCGCGCGATGTCGATCAGGTGTGCGCGCTGCTCAGAGGTCATCCGGCCGGGGATCCCGCGCGACTCGGTGAGGATCTTCAGCGCCTTCGTCCGGTCCTTCTTGTCCAGTCTGCGCCAGTGGTCGTTAATCACGATTGTCGCCTGCATCGCGGCCATCCATGGAATTGATTTGAACTTTGGCTTCATCGTTCTAGCTCGCTGCGGGAAGCTGATCGTCGTCCTGGCTCTCATCTGTGGACTGCGTAACTAGGGTTGGAGGGAAGCCGCTCTCGACCGACTCGCGCGTAACCACACACTTGGTTACGTCGCCGCGCGACGGCAGCTCGAACTGAACTTCAAGGAGGACCTCCTCGAGGATCGACCGCAACCCTCGCGCTCCAGTTTCGCGCTCGAGAGCCTTATCTGCAATGCAGTCGAGAGCGTCGTCCGCGAAGACCAATTCGATCCCGTCGAAGGCAAAGAAGGTCTGGAACTGGCGCGTAAGGGCGTTGCGCGGCTCGGTCAGGATCGAAATCAGGTCGGCGCGCGTCAACTGGTGGACGGCACTCGTCACCGGAAGCCGGCCGATGAACTCGGGGATCAGGCCGTAGTTGACGAGGTCTTCGGGGAGACACTCTGCGAAAACCTTGCCCGGGTCGTGCTCGCTCTTGCTCTCGATCGCCGCCCCGAAACCAACACCCTTGTTGCCCACGCGCTTCTCGATCACCTGGTCTAGATTGGCGAATGCTCCGCCGCAGATGAAGAGAATGTTGCTGGTGTCGATCGTCAGGAATTCCTGATGCGGGTGCTTGCGGCCGCCTTGCGGGGGAACGCTCGCAGTAGTGCCCTCGAGGATCTTCAGCAGAGCCTGCTGGACGCCTTCGCCTGAGACGTCGCGCGTGATCGACGGGCTTTCCGACTTGCGGGCGACCTTGTCGACCTCGTCGATGTAGATGATGCCCGTCTCGGCCTTCTTGACGTCGTAGTCGGCTGCCTGGATCAGCTTCAGCAGGATGTTCTCGACGTCCTCGCCGACGTAGCCTGCCTCCGTCAGCGCAGTCGCGTCGGCGATCGCAAACGGCACGTTGAGGAGCTTTGCGAGCGTCTGCGCCAGCAGCGTCTTGCCACAGCCGGTTGGACCCAGCAGCAGGATGTTTGACTTCTGCAATTCGATCTCGTTGTCGTCGCCCTGCGCCATCTGAATGCGCTTGTAGTGGTTGTAGACGGCGACCGAAAGCGAGCGTTTTGCCTCTTCCTGACCGATTACGTACTCGTCAAGGAAGTCGTAGATCTCCTTGGGGCGCGGCAGGTTCTCAAGGTCGAACGAGGACGGAACGGCGAGTTCCTCGTCGATGATCTCATTGCAGAGGTCGATGCATTCGTCGCAGATGTAGACGCCGGGGCCGGCGATCAGCTTCTTTACCTGCCGCTGTGACTTGCCGCAGAAGCTGCAGAGCAGCTGTTCACTTGAATCGGTCGGACGCGCCATCGTTACCCCTTCTCCAAACTAAGGCGCCGCCCAGCTAGTGCTTGGCGATCACCTTGTCAATGATTCCGTATTCGGCAGCCTCTTCGGCCGACATGAAGTAGTCGCGTTCGGTGTCCGTGCGCACCTTGTCGTACTCCTGGCCGGTGTGCTCGGCAAGGATGTGGTCGAGGCGCTGACGGACGTCGATGATCTCCTTCGCGTGGATCTCAATGTCGGTCGCCTGACCTTCAAAGCCGGAGCTGACCTGATGGATCAGGATCTTCGCGTTGGGGAGCGCCATCCGCTTGCCGGGTGCGCCGCCTGCAAGCAGCAGGGCGCCCATCGACATTGCGATGCCGACGCAGATCGTCGACACGTCGGGCTTGATGAACTGCATCGTGTCGTAGATCGCGAGGCCGGAGTAGACCGAACCGCCGGGCGAGTTGATGTAGATCGAGATGTCCTTGTCGGGATCCTGCGACTCAAGGTGGAGCAGCTGCGCCACCACGAGGTTCGCAATCTGATCGTCAACCTGCGTGCCAAGAAAGATGATGCGCTCGTTGAGAAGGCGCGAGTAGATGTCAAACGAACGTTCTCCGCGTGAGGTCTGCTCGACCACCATTGGGACTAGGGGGCTCATGGTCCTCGCTTTGTTTCGGTCGGCTGGATTAATTCCTGCCACGTGCAACTTTGCTCGCAACCGGAGCCTCGAAGACTAGCAATGGAGCTGAGCCGAAACTGCGGTTCAGGACGGGCTTGTCGCGACGGCGCTCTCGACGATCAGATCGAGCGCCTGACGCTGCGAGAGCTCGTCGATCAGGTCGTCCAGACGGCCTGCGCTCTCGAGCCTGTCGCGAAGCTTTTCGGGAGTTGTTTCCTCCTGAACCGCCGACGCCTGCAGCGCGCTGAGGATGTCGCCGTCTCCCGGCTCGATCGCCTCGGCCTCGACAACGGCGACGAGGGCCGCCTCGTGTCGGATCGTCTTCTCGGCCGCTTCGGCGCTCTCCGCGAGCATCTCCTCTTCGGTCCGTCCGGAAATCTGAAAGTACATCTCGCGGCTAATGCCCTGATGAGAAAGCTGATGGAGCATGCGGTCGAGCAGCTCCGCAGCCCTGGCCTCGACCAGTGCCTTCGGCAGGTCGATCTTCGCCTTCTCCGCGACTGCCTCAAGCACCGCCTCGCGGTATTCCTCCTCAGCCTTGTCGGCGTCGGCCTCGAGCATCCGGGTGGCGAGGTCTTCGCGCAGTTCGGCGAGCGTTTCGAGGCCGGCGGCGTCGTTGGCGAAATCGTCGTTCAGTTCGGGCATGACCCGGCGGCGGATCTCGGTCGCGGTGACCGCGAACTCGGCATCCTTGCCGGCCAGCTGCTCGGCCTGGTAATCGTCCGGGAAGGCGAGCTTGACGGTCCGCTCGTCGCCGGCCTTGATCCCCTCAAGCTGCTCCTCGAAGCCCGGAATCAGGCGCCCAGATCCAAGCTCAATCAACTGGTCGGTTCCCTCTCCGCCTTCAAACACTTCACCGTCGATCGAGCCGACGTAGTTCATCACCACGAAGTCGCCGGTCCCGGCGGCCTCCTCTACAGCCTCGAGGCTCGCCATCCGCTCTCGCATCTCTTCGATCTGAGCGTCGATAGCTTCGGCGTCGGCGGCCGGCTCGCGCCGCTCCACCTTCAGCCCCTTGTACTTGCCCAGCTTTGCGACCGGACGAACGCCGATCTCAAAGCTGAATTCCAGCGGCTCTCCCGCTGCTGGCAGCTCGCCTAGCTCCACCTCTGGTTGTCCAACAATCGCCAGCCGGGCCTGGTCCACGGCTTCGCTGTACCACTGACCGAGCGCGCTTCGAATCGTCTCGTCGACTACCGCCTCACGACCGATCCTCTGGATCACGACCTCGGCGGGAATCTTGCCTTTGCGGAAGCCGGCCATCTTCATTTCCTTGCCCATCGAGCGGGCCGTCTGAGCGACCTTGCGGTCGAGCTCCTCGACGGGCACCTGAACTTCGACGCGGACGCGCGATTCGGGCAGTTCTTTGACGGTCGAGGTGACGTTGGTCATCGGCGGCACGATAGCGTCAGAGCGTGCCCGGCGACCGCCTCCCCCCCGTCAATCGCCTTGAAGCGTGGATCGTGACTGGTCCGTTGGGTCACCTGCTGTCCGCTGCAGCGGACTGGGCCGTGCTGATCTGGCGGCTGACCCGCAACCGCCTGAGTCGGAAGGGCTGAAGCGAAGTCCTCACCGGCCCGGCGGAGGTGAGTGACGGGACTCGAACCCGCGACCGCCTGGACCACAACCAGGAGCTCTACCAACTGAGCTACACCCACCGCGCTCGGCGAAGTGTACGACTTGGGGCGACGCGGCCCGAGGCCGGTGCCCTAGGAGTTGCCGCGCAGTCGGCGAAGCGGCGCCGTGATGCGCCAAGACTTTGACTGCAGAACGTTTTCGTAGGCGGCCAGCAGCTCGTCGTAACGCTCTTGCAGCTCAGGCGAAGAGGTGGTGGTGATCGGGAGCGCGAGAAAACCCTCGAGCGGCGGCCGCGGTTCGAGCGAGTCCCAGTGGACCAGCGCCCGGACAACGGCGTCCCAAGCCATCACTGTTGCCAGCGCACGGGAGAGGTCGCCGTCCTTCTGAACGTCAAGGCGGATGGAGAGCGCTTCGTAGGCCTGCTGCGTGTAGGCGCCCACATCGAACGATTCGGGGTCGTCGTCGTAGTGGTCGGTCACGGCATAGCGCACCTGACGCTCGATCAGCGACGCCAGATCGGGATAGCTGTCGTGCCGAATCACGAGGCCATCGTCCTCGTCCAACGAACAAACTCGGCTTTCGCCGCCGACTACTTCGGGCTGGCGGTGAAGTTTCCGGCTGTAACTGACCGAACCGCTGCGGAAGAGTCGTATCTGCCTGTCCGGCCACCAGCCGGACGACCGCATCACCTGACCGGCGATTAGGTTCTCGCGCGGCACTGCGAAGGCGTCATACCGCGCGCCACGTTCGGCGATCAGCCCCCGGACGACCTCGCCGGCATCGGGGTCGAGCGATTCGTCGGAGTCGAGGACAAGGCTCCACTCGCTCTCCACCGCCGCCAGGTGCTCGTTCCTTAGGTGGTCGCCCCAAGGCTGCTGCGGGATCTTGATCACGCGCGCGCCGAACTGCTCGGCAATCTCGACGGTGCGGTCAGAGCTGGCCATGTCGACGACGAGAACCTGACCGGCCCAGGCGACCGATTTGAGCGCAGCTTCGATCGTCGCCTCCGAATTGCTTGAGTGGATGAGGGCGGTTAGGTGATCCATCGTCTCGTCGATCATTCGCCATCAACGCTGTAGCGCCCCTCCCACTGCTGAGAGAACACTAACCGGGCCGGGCCGTCCAAGGAGATGCGCCCCGGCGTCTGGCCCTCAAGATGAACTGAATCCACAGCCTGAGCACAGGCGATCCGGAACCCCTCCTGCCTTGCCCTCAAGCAGAAGTCGATGTCCTCCGAGCCGAAGTTGTACTCCTCCGACAGCCCGCCCAGACGCCGAAAGAGCTCGGAGCGGATCAGCATCGCCGCTCCCGTCACGGCAGGGACAAACCGCGGCGCTCGGGAGACGGTCTCAGTTCGCATGAGCCGATAATCGTGATGCGGCCCTCGGGGAGTCATCACCACTCCGCAGTGCTGGATCGTTCGGTCAGGGAAGACCAGACGGGCTCCCACCACTCCAACCGATGGGGAGCTGATCAGGTCGAGCATCTCGACCAGCGCATCGCTGTGCAGAAAGACGTCGTTGTTGAGCAGCAAAATAAGGTCGGATGGCTCCGATCGGGCGGCGAGATTGCTGGCCGCGCTGAAGGAGCGGCCATCGTCCAGTCGGATTACTTGGTTCACGCCGGGGAGCCGTTCGATCTCATAAGGCTGCTCGGATCCGTTGTCGACAACGACGACGCGGACTTCCACGCGCGAGTCGACGACCGCGATCGCGTCGCTCAGGGCCACGGTGCAGTCGCGCAGCATCGACTCCAATCCCTTGGAGACGATCACTGCCGTCACGGTTGCCTTAGCCACCGGAAACCTCCCCGAACGGACCTCGCTGCGCTTCGCTCAGACAGGCAGCCCAGCGCTCAAGCTTGCCGCGGCTGACCGCCGGCCGGTATCTGAGCGCAGTGGCCACCGCCGAGTTCCGCATCCGTGACAGCCTCTCGCGGGAGGCCGGGTCGGTCAGCAGCTTGGCCGACCGGGCGAGATGGTCGACATCGCCGTAGAAGCAGTTGTCACCGTCACGCAGGAACTCGGTCCCTCCAACGACGGGGACGCTGAGGACGATGCACCCAGACGCCATCGCCTCCAGCGCCGGGAGCCCGAATGCCTCGCCCTCGGACGATGCGATGAAGACCGAAGAGACGGCGAGCCTGGCGGCAACTCCGTCCTCGTCGAGGCCATCGATTGGTTCAAGACGCAACTGCGGATTGGCCAGCGCAATCCGGCGGGCCGTCTCTGCGCCGCGCCTGGGCATGTACGAAACGCGCGAGGCAAGCTTCGTCTGTCCGGCGTAGAAGAAGCTTTCGGTCACCTGAATCCCGACATCGGTGCTTTCGCGCCCGGCGATCTCCACCGTGTACTCGCGGGCCTGCCGCCAGCAGGCGAGCAGCTCGACGTCGGGGTCGCAGATCACGGGGTCGATCAGCGGATTGGTCCCCTGACAATGAAAGACGAGCCGTCGCCCGCTCGCCTTCAGGTCGACGTAGTCGTGCGGGAGGCTGAACATCAGCAGGTCGTCGTCGCTCATCCGCGACAGCGCCTCGGCCCGCGCAAGCACTGGCGCGCTTGAGCGAAACCATTGACTGGCACGCCCGTCGGGAGTCGCAATGCAGGCCGACACCCCGAGGCTCAGTAGGGCATCGACGGTCTGGTAGGCGACTTTGATTCCGCCGAAGATCCCCTCGCTCGGAACGGCGTAAACGATCATCCGGGAGCCCCTGCGAGGGCACGCGCGAAACTTCCGGTGACAGGACCGAACTCCTGGCGGGCATAGCGAACGCGTGCGTCGCGGAGCATCTTTTCGCGTGCCGCGCCGCTCACCTCCGAGCCTCGCCTGCTGAGGTGTTCGACGGTCGTTCCCGTCGAGCTGATTGTGCCACCCGCGCTGGCCCAGCTGCGGCCAAATGCGACATCCTCCATGTAGACGAAGTAGCTCTCGTCAAAGCCGCCGGCATCGAGGAAGGGAGTCCTAGAGATAAAGACGCATGCCCCTATCGGCCATTGCCAGGAGCGTGCGTCGAAGCCGGGCAGCTTGCTAATCGCGTTGACTACCCGGTTGGCGGGCCAACGCGCATCGATCAGGTCACCCAGCACCCTGCGACGCGTGTAGCCGCCTCGGGCGCCGCGGAGTACGTTCCCGTCGCCTTGGAGAAAGTCCGGTACGGCGCATGCCAGAGGATCGGCCCGAACGATCTGGGCGGCGCGTTCGGCGGTCGATCTGTCGACAAGGCAGTCGGGGTTTATGAAGCAGATCAGCGGCTCGGTTGCCGCCCGCGCGCCGGCGTTGGCTCCCGCAGCGAAGCCCTTGTTGGTTGTCGCCTGAACGACCTTGCATCCGAGAGTGACGGCGAGTTCGGCCGAGCCGTCTGTCGACGCGTTGTCTACAACGAGAACCTCAACAGCCCCGGCTACCCGTGCCGCCCGCACCGACTCCTCAAGCACGGCAACCGACTCGTGAGTGACAATTATCGCCTCGAAGCCCCCGGCGAGCAGGTCATCCGTCGGGCCGTTGCAGAAGTTGCTGAAGTGCAGAATCCGCGCCGTCGGCAGCGGCCATGGGTCGTCCCACCAAAAGCAGTGGTTCCAATCGGAATCGATCTCCATACAGCTGCCGGGCCGCTTGGTGTTGACCCAGTACTGGAAGTAGTCCTGATCGGCGATCATGTGCTCGCCGACTTGGTGCGGTGTGTCGTCGGCGGCGACAATCTGCCCACGTGCGAACCGCAGAAGCTCCTCCAGCGCTTGCCGCCTAGCAACAACCACCCCGCTGTTGAAGAAGCGGAATTCGGCCTCCGACGGCGGGACGGCATCAGGGGCAATAAACCGGAGACTGTGATCGATGTAGTGACGGCGAAACGACGATCTGTCCATCTGCGACCCTCTAATCGTCCGCTGCTCGACCATCGCGAAATCCCTGTCACCGAGCAGCCCGGCGATCTCGCTGCCCGTGATCGGGGCGACAACACGCGTATCGCCGTCGAGCAGCAGGAGATAGTCGCTGTCGCTTGCTTGAAGAGCTGCCTCCAGCCCGGCGAACTTGGAAAGGAAGCGGGCTGCGCGATCGCCGGGACCCGGGTCGTCCAACTTCAGAACCGTAAGCCGAGGGTCCGGCAGAAACCCTTCCCAATCCGGCCGGTCGGTCGCGATCACCAGTTCAAGATCGGTCAAGCCAAGGATCGGCCTAGCGGCCTGCGCGGCCGCCTTGAAGTACTTCTCGTCGCCGACCGCTATCAGGCACGCGCAGACGCTGGGACCCGAAGGACTCACACCTCAAAGATACGGACGCGGGGCCTCCGTGCGTCGAACGCCAAGCGCCCCCGCCAGGACTCGAACCTGGGACCTGCCGGGTAGAAGCCGGCCGCTCTAATCCAACTGAGCTACGGGGGCTTGGACGACCGGTCGCCGGCCGCAGCAGCCACGGTACAGCGCCGAGCGCAGGCAGCAAGCAGCGACGGGTGCAATTGGCCTCGGTCAAACTCGAGCTGGGCGGCCGCTACCTACAGGCGCCCGGCGTCAATACCTTCGCGGGCTGTCTCGCGATCACGAAAAACGCGCTAAATTCTGTAAATCACTCAGAGTCAAGAGGAAAGTACGACATCCTCGGTAAAGATTAATGAAATACCTCCGGTCGACGCGCCAGCAGCGCAGCACCGGACGCCTGCCTCGTCGCTCAGCAGGTCGCTCCCTTACATCCAGATCCGCACACGCTTCGCCCTGAGCGTGATGATCGCACTCTCGTGGGCCGGATTCTCAACTTGGCTCGCATTGCCATGGATCTCAGACCTCGCAGAGATGATCACGCTTCCACTTGCGATATTTGTGGTTACGGGCCTCGCGGTAATTCCCGGATACTTGACGGCGTACCTGATTGCAACGCTGCTGCTTGACCGCTCGCGCGAGCTTCCGTTTCCCCCGGCGCCATCCGATTGGCCTGGACTCACTCTAATTATCGCTGCCTTTAATGAGGAGGATCAGATAGAGGAGACCGTCAACTATGCGCTTGCGTCTGATTACCTCGGTGAGCTCGAGATCATCGTCGCCAACGACGGCTCGACCGATCAAACCGCGGCGATAGTCGAACGGTTAGCGGCGAGCAACCGCGCGGTTACCTTGCTGGAAGTTGAACATGGCGGCAAGGCGCTGGCACTCAATCAGGCGCTAGCGACCGTAACGACGAAGCTCGTCGCGACAATCGACGCCGACACGCTGTTAA
>WLNX01000026.1 GCA_009699565.1 Actinomycetota bacterium
GTTCGACCAGTTTCCCCGCGCGGTGCGGCCCGCGGTCCTAAGGCTTATAACTCTCGGCGTCCTGATCACTTGGGGCCTGGGCGCCGTGGGCGCGATTCTCCTGCTCGGCCTGTCTACGCCGATCGCGGTGCTCGTCGGGGCGATCCTGATCGTCTCCGGCCCAACGGTTGTCCTTCCGCTGCTGTCGTTCGTCAGGCCCCCGGACCGGGTCAGAGCGACCCTCAAGTGGGAGGGCGTGATGATGGATCCGATCGGGGCGCTGGTCGCCGTGGTCGTCTTCGCGTCGCTCACCGCCAGCAACGGACTCAGCACATTCAGCGTGGAGCAGTTTGTCCTCTCGTTGGCCGTCGGCGTTGGCTCGGGACTGATCTTCGCCATCCTCCTGGTGCCGATCCTCGCAACCCACAGGCTCTCCGGCCGAGACAAGGTCGCCGCGACGTTGATGATGGTCGTCGCCGCCTTCCTCGTCGCCGACCTCGTCTACGCGGACTCCGGACTGGCCGCCGCCCTGGTGATGGGTATCGCCCTGATCAACCAGTCGCGGGTAAACATGACCTACATAGACGAATTCAAGGCGACGCTGATTCCGATCCTGCTCGGAATCCTCTTCATCCTGCTGGCGGCAAACATTGACGTCGGCGACGTCATCAAACTCGGACTCCCAGGGCTCGCTTTCGTCGCCTTCCTCGCCTTTGTGGTGAGGCCGCTCGCCGTTCTCACCACGGCCGGATTGGCGATCACGTGGAAAGAGCGCTTCCTGATGATGACGATCTCCGCGCGCGGAGTGGTGGCCGCCGCGACAGCGCCGGTCTTCGGCCTCGCACTCGTGGACAAGGGGATGAAAGGCGCCGACGAAATCGTCCCGGTCGTCTTTCTGGTGATTGCCGGAACGGTTCTGATTTCGGCGATCCTCAGCCCGCTTGTCGCGAGGAGCCTGGGAATGCTCGGTAAGAGTGCCCCGTCGGTTTTCTTTGTTGGTGCCCCGCGCTGGGCGACTGCGCTGGGCACGGCTCTTGAAGCCGCCGGAGCCGAGGTGCGGTTCTGGACAGTCGACTCCGTCCAGATCGAGAGAGCTAAAACGGCGGGGCTCAGCGTTTCCACCGAGCCGATCGACCCCCGCGACCCGGACCGCATCACCGGCCTGAGCGGAGTCGCGCTGATTGCCATCGCGACCACCGACGACGCGCTCAACCAGCTCTTCGCATACGAGCTAAGTCAAGCGCTTGAACCCGATCAGATCTACCGGGTTCCGGGGCCGGAGAACGCCCTCGAGGTTGTTCGAAATGCCGGCCGGCTGATCAGGACCGACGTCGGCATCGACGAGGTGGAGAAGCGGATTGAGAGCGGGCAGGAGTTTGCCGTCTTCGATTCGGACGCGGAGCTTCCGGACGGAGCTGTCCCGCTGCTGGTCTTGGAGACGACAAGGAACCTCAGCCATCTCGATCTCTTCTTCTACTGCGACCGGCCCGACTCGCCTCAGCGGCGACTTCGCAGAGTCGCAGCGCTCGTGCCCTGAGGTCAGGGCCCAAGAAGCAACGACCCTGAGAACGAATCAAGCGGTCGCAGCGCGAAGAGTGCCCGTGCTCCTGCAGCAATTACTCAGGCATCCGCAGCAGCGTCGGCTAACCTAGCCGCCGTTCTCGGAATCGTCCGGACCGGCCCGCGCCCGGGTCTTTAGACAGAAAGCTTGAAACCAATGACTTCAGAGACAAAGGGCTACTGGCTCGTTACCGCCGCCATCACAGACCCGGAGGCGTTCCAGAACTACACCGCTGTTGCCGGGCCGCTGCTAGGCAAGGCAGGCGCCAAGGTTCTCGCCCGCGGCGACGTGTTTGAGGTTGTGGAAGGCAGCTCGACCGGGCGCCCGTTCGTGGTTGAATTCCCAAGCTTTGAAGCGGCGAAGGCCTGCTTCGAATCCGACGAGTACCAGGCCGCGATCGCACTGCGTGAAGGCAGCGCGAAGTTCGACATCGTGATCGCACAGGGCTTCCAGCCCGCCTGATTGAAGAGAAGACGTCGGGTGGTCGGCGGCCTCAGCGCTCAAGGAAATAAGCGGTGGGTGATCGCGAACGCGATCAGCCTCCGTACTGAAGTCATGACAACCAAGGCTTCTACTCAAAACGCAAGGCCGGACACGACCAAGCTCGCTCGCGCGCTGATCCTCATCGCGGCAGGCCTCTCGATGGCGCTCTCGGTCGGGATCTGGTTCCTCGCCGACGACAAGCTGGCGGGAATCTTCGTGGGCACATGGGTCCCAAGCATCCTTGCGCTAGGCACCCTAATCCTGCCGCGGCCTGAACGATGAGCAACCTTCCGCTCTTCATCGCCGGTTTGATGGTCACGCTGATCGTCGCCGCCGCCGGCGCTCTGCTCGTCTATGCAGCAGTGCTGGACGGCCGCTACGAGCGCGACCAGCAGGACGAGAGCACCGCCGACCACGGCTAGAAGCTTCTGGTTGGAAGAGCCCCGGTCCGGCGGTCAGCCATCATGGCGAGGCGCAACGGCCGCTAGGCGCCGGGTCCTAATCAGGGATGCACCGACCCCAATAGCCAATATCACCCCGATTACCGCCAGCGAGATGATCGGGCTGACCTTCCCGATGAACTCGCTGAGGCCAAGCTTGAAGGCCACGAAGATCAGTAGCGCAGCAAGGGCGGCCTTCAGGTAGTAGAGGCGATCTACGAGGTCAGCGACCAGGAAGAAGAGAGGACGCAGTCCCAGCAAGGCGAAGGCGTTGGCCGCCCAGACGATGTAGGTGTCGGTGGTGATGGCAAGAATCGCTGGCACCGAGTCGACGGCGAAGAGAAGGTCGGCAAGGAAGATGGCGACCAGCGCGCCGCCAGCGGCGGTGAACATCAGCCGGCCGTCCTCGCGCGTCAAAAGCCTGCGGTCGGCCGGCTGGTCGGAGATCCGCAGCCTGCCGGCGATCCCCCTGATCATCTTCTCCTCCGCGCCGTGGTCGTGGCGGTGCTGCCAGAGCCGGATTCCCGTCCACAGCAGAACCAGCGCGAAGGGGATGCTCAGCCAGCCGAAGGCGTTGAGGGCTGCGGCGCCGACGACGATGAAGAGGGCACGCAGAACGAGCGCCACGATGATCCCGTAGGTGAGAACCCTGTGATGGTCGGTTGACGGGATGGCGAAGGCGTTGAGGATCAGCAGAAAGACAAAGACGTTGTCGAGCGAGAGCGACTTCTCAACCAGGTAGCCGGAGAGGAACGCCTCGCCGGGGGTAACGCCGAGCGTGAGCGTTACGCCAACGAAGAAGGCCAGTGCGACCCCTACCCAGAAAGCGCTCGCCAGCGCAGCGTCGCGGTTTGTCATCACGCCCCCGCGTGAGCGCATAACCACGAGGTCGATAACGAGCAGCACGCCAATCACCGCGATTAGCACAGCCCATTCCGTCGCCCCGGCCTGAGAGGTACTCACTTGTCACCTGCGGCGGCAGAGCGCACCGGCTCCCGGAGCGCTCCTGCCATCGCGTGGTAGCCACCGTCGACGTGAAGGATCTCGCCAGTGATTGCCCTCGAGAGGTCAGAGAAGAGGAAGCAGGCGGCGTCGGCGACCGGATAGCTGTCGCCTGGGTCCCACTCGAGCGGCGACCGACCCTCCCACGCCTCCAGCAGCAGCTCGAAGTCGGGAATGCCGCTTGCGGCGCGGGTGTGGATCGGCCCGGCGGCAATCAGGTTGGCCCGAATCCCGTCGCGGCCAAGGTCGCGCGCTACATAGCGGTTCACGGACTCAAGCGCCGCCTTGCAGACCCCCATCCAGTTGTAGACCGGCCAGGCACCTGCGGCGTCAAAGTCGAGGCCTACGAGCGACGAACCCGGGCCGGGCGACAGGTCCCGAATGATGCGCGCGAGCGATGCGTATGAGACCGCGCTGGTCTGAAAGGCAATATCGAGGTCACCCGGCGGAGCTTCGATAAATTCGCCCGAGAGCGCCGAACGAGGCGCAAAAGCGATCGCGTGGAGAGCCCCATCGAGCTCGCCCCAGAGCTCCTTGACCGAGTAACAGAGTGCAGCCGCGTCGGCCTCACTAGATAGGTCGGCCGCGATGATCGGCGGCTCGACCGGAAGGGTGCGTGCCGCCTCCAGTGCGTTGGCGAGGTCTCGGGGAAAGGCGCTCAGCACCAGCTCGGCGCCCAGCTCTTGAGCCCTGCGCGCAGTTGCGTAGGCGATGCTGTCGTCGTTGACGACGCCGGTGATCAGCAGCCTCTTGCCGTTGAGGATCATTGGTTTGCTCCGCTCATCTCTGCTTGGACGCGCGCGTCGCCTTCGCGGGCACGGTCGCCGAGAGCCGACTGCGCGGCGCTAACCGCGCTTCGCAGCTCATCGTCGCCGCTACCGAGGATCCGAGCGGCGAGCAGGCCGGCGTTGCGGCCAGCGCCGATCGCGACCGTGGCAACTGGGATGCCCGCTGGCATCTGGACGATTGAGAGCAACGAATCAAGGCCATCGAGGCTCGCCAGCGGGACAGGCACGCCGATCACGGGGAGAGGCGTGCAGGATGCAAGCATCCCCGGAAGGTGCGCGGCCCCTCCTGCCCCAGCGATCAGTACGCGTAGGCCGCGCTCTTCGGCGGTGCTGCCGTACTCGATCATTTCGTGCGGGGTCCGGTGCGCGGAGACGACCCGCACCTCGAACGAGATCCCGAGTTCGGCGAGAGCCTCCGCCGCCGGCCTCATCGTCGGCAGGTCCGAGTCGCTTCCCATCACAATTCCCACAAGGGGCTGGGTCATCAGTTGTCTCCTTCCAGGATTGCCGCGGCCCGCCGGGCCGCGTCTTTAGCCGTCTGAAGGTCGTCGGCCCGCACCGTCACGTGGCCAAGCTTGCGGCCCGGCACCGGGGCCTTGTCGTAGAGGTGAACGTGGACACCCGGTTCAGCGAGGGCCCGCGGCAGCCGCGCTCGAGGGTCGGAGCCGTCGGCGGGCCCGACAACGTTCACCATCACCACAGCAGGTGCGGTCAGCTGGGTTGATCCGAGCGGCCAGCCGAGCACGCCCCTGAGGTGCTGCTCGAACTGGGAGGTATCGGCCCCTTCGATCGTGAAGTGGCCCGAGTTGTGCGGTCGAAGGGCGAGCTCGTTGATCACGAGCCCGCCGTCGACGACGAATAGCTCGACGGCGATCACGCCCACTGCGCCGGGGACGTCGGTTAGGGCCAGCGCCAGCTCCTGGGCCTGCCCAGCAAGATCTTCAGTTATCGGGGCTGGCACAAGAATCTCTCGGCACATCGCCTCGTACTGGACGCTCTCGGCCACCGGGTAGGCGCGCGCCTCTCCGTCAACCGACCGGGCGACGACAACGGCGAGCTCTCGTTCAATCGGTAGCAGCGGCTCTAGCAGCATCCCGCCCGGTTCATCTTCGAGCAGCTCCAGCGCATCCGCGGGCGTGCCGACAACCGTCACGCCGCGACCGTCGTAGCCACCACGGGGAGCCTTGGCGACAAGCGGCCAACCGTGCTCGCGGGCAAAGTCGTCGATCTGCGCGGCCGAGGTAGCGAGCGTGAACGCAGGCACGGGGAAGCCGCGCGCCTCAAGCTCGCGGCGAGCATGGAGCTTGTCCTGAGCGAGCAGTTTGGCGGCGGGGCCCGGGCGCAGCGGCAGCCCTTCGGCGGCTAGCTCGGAAAGCAGCTCAGGCGGGACCTGCTCGTGATCGAAGGTCAATACGTCTGCCCCTTCGGCAAGCTCGCGAAGATCCTCGGCCCGGGCGCTGCTTCCGAATACAGGCCGAGCCCCCGCCCTGACGGCTGCGTCCTGCGGCGAGCCTGCCAGCACCGTCAGCTCGACACCCAAGTCGATTGCGGCGCGGTGGGTCATCCGCGCAAGCTGGCCGGCGCCGACCATCGCCACGCGCGGCGGTCGACTCTCACCGCTCTGCGCAGCCGGAGACGGTGTCGCTGTGGCGCTCATGTCAGCCACCGGTCACCAACTTCGCGAGCTCGAGATAGAGCGGTATTCCGAAGACCAAGTTGAAGGGAAATGTCACGCCGATGGCCAGCGGCAGCGAGAGCCCTGGGTTGGCCTCGGGCAAGGCAAGCCTCATCGCTGCCGGGGCGGCGATGTACGAGGCGCTGGCGGCGAGCGTCGCGAGTAGGGCCGTGTCGACAGCGTCCATGCCGATCGACCAGCCGAGCAGCATCCCCATCGAAGCCCCGATCAAAGGCATGTAGATGGCGAAGACCACTAACCGCCAGCCAGCCTCCTTCAGCGCCCCGATGCGACTGAAGGCCAGAAGGCCCATGTCGAGTAGGAAGATTGCGAGAACGCCGGTGAACGGGGCGACGAAGAAGCCGTCCATGCTCTCCATTCCCTTGGCGCCGAGGATCATGCCGATCACCGTCGCCCCAAGCAGCACGACCACGCTCCCGGTAGTGAGCGCCTCGCGTAGGACTTCGCCGGTGCCTTGGCCGGTTGCTTCGCCCGAGCGGCGGGCGAGCATCACGCCGACGGCGATCGCCGGAGCTTCCATCAGCGCTAGGACGGCCGGCATGTACCCCGAGGGCGGAGTACCGAGCTGCTCGTAAAAGGCCACTGCGGCGCCGAAGGTAACGAGGCTGACCGAGCCGTAGTGGGCGGCGATCGAGGCGGCGTCAACCCTTTCGACCGGAGCGAAGCGGCGCAGCAACGCGAAGGCGACGAACGGGATGGCGAAGCCGAGCACCGCGCCGGCACCGAGCGCCAGGAAGGCATCGGAGCCGAAGCCTGACTCGCGCAACTGGACTCCGCCCTTGAAGCCGATCGCAGCCATCAGGTAGATCGCCAATGCCTGAGCGACCTGCTGCGGCAGGCCGACGTTCGAGCGGATCGTCGCAGCGAAGGCGCCGAGAGCGAAGAAGAGGACTCCGGGGGAGGCGAGGTTCCCGAGTGCCGCACTCATGAGTTGTATTCCTGAGGCGAGTTCATACGCATCACAATACACGATATTTAAGACGCGTATTGCGAAGCCTGTATTTGCGTGCGTATTTGCCTTAGCCTATGGCTGTGGCCGACTGGACCTTCCTCACAAACCATGCGCACGTTCTGATCTGCGTGGCTCAGGACCCAAACATTCGGCTACGGGATGTGGCCGAGCGGGTTGGGATCACCGAACGCGCGACCCAACGGATCGTCGCCGATCTGGTTGACGCCGGCTACCTCGAGCGCAGCCGCGAAGGGCGCCGCAACAGCTATCGGCTAAACCCGGAACTCCCCCTTCGCCACCCGCTAGAGCGCCAGCACTCCGTAGGCGAAATAATCGACGTGCTCGCGCGGGGATACGTGCCGCCCTCGCCGGAGCGATAAGGCCAAGTAGTCGGTCCGTCGCCTCGTGGCGAGCAGGAGGTCCGCAGACCACTAGACGCAGGAGACCGGCTGCGGCGCGAGCTCAGGCCGTTCCGCCGGACGGCCCGACGGCCAGACCGATGTTGCTGCAGCGCTCGCAGACCTCTTCGGGGATGACGCCGAAGCGCATCAGCAGGCCGAAGACGATGCAGCCAACGCAGACGCCGAAGACCGACTCGAGCGTGGCGAAGACGGCAAGGACTCCCAGCACGACGTAGCCGGCGGAGGTGAGGCCAAGGCCGACGGCGAGGATCGCCGCGCTGACCGAGAAGACGACGCCGACGGCTTGGGCGAAGCGCTTGGGCGGCCCGGGGACAAGCTTCTCTTTGAACGGGAGCGCGGGAGTAAGCACCTTGGTAACGAACAGTCCCAGCGGACTGAAGCGCGGACCGGCGGCGGCGCGAGCAATGAAGCCGTAGGCGATCACGAGGCTCAGCCAGGGCACGTCAAACACGATCGTCGACAGCGCCATCAGGACGACCCCGCCGGCCACAAGCCGCGCCGACACTTCATTTACGGGGTTGGGGAAGGAGAAAATCCGCTCGCTCATCTCAAGGATAAAATAACATAATCCTGATCAGGATTAGGTACTTCAGCCATGCCGTGGCAAGCTTTAATGAATCTTTGCCTGCCGACCGTCACTTTCACTCTTCCCGGTTGTTCTAAGAGCCAGACCCATGAGCACCGACCCCAAAATAAGGAGCACCCAGACAATGTCCATTAGACATCTAGCGGTCAGCCTGACCGCAGTTGGCCTGATCGCCTCGCTTCCCGCAAGCGCAATGGCATCGAAGGCCTCGAAGAGCGACCGTGACCGTGACGGCCTCTCAGCCAAGGCCGAGAAGCGCCTCGGCACCAACGCACGCCGTGCAGACACCGACCGCGACGGTTTGAAGGACGGCGCCGAAGTGAAGCTCGGCACCAACCCGCTGCGCAAGGACAGCGACCGCGACGGCGTCACAGACGGCGCTGAAGTGGCAGCCGGCACCGACCCGTGCCCGGTACGGCCAAATCAAGTTCGTGGACTGGTTGCATCGGTTGGCGCCGACTCCGTGACGATCACGAAGTCCGACGCCTCAACCGTCACGCTGACCGTGAACGCAGACACCAAGCTGCGGATCCCGGACCGCGATGCAAGCGGCACGATCACTCTCGCCGACCTTCAGGCCGGCGACCGCGTGAACGCGCACACCTCGACGACCGACGCAACGATCGCTGAGAGCATCGTCGTCAAGGGCGGCCGCAAGCACGGCGAAGAGGTCGAAGGTGTTGTTTCGGCCGTAACTGCCGACTCGCTGACGATCACCAAGGAGGACGGCTCGACCGTGACTCTCGCGGTGAACTCCGACACCAAGATCAAGGCCCCGGACCGCGACGCAAGCGGAACCGTGACGATCGCCGACGTTCTCGTCGGTGACAAGGTCGAGGCCTACGCCTCTGCAACCGATGCCGCAGTTGCAGTAGGCATCAAGGTTGAAGCCGTGAAGATCTCGGGAACGGTCGCCGCAGTCGGCACCGACTCGGTGACGATCACGCTGGCTGACGCCAGCACGGTGACGGTCACGGTCAACGCTGACACGAAGCTGCGGATCCCCGCAGCCGACGGCAGCGCAACCGGCACGCTTGCCGACCTCACCGTCGGCGAGGCAATTCAGGCCAAGACGATCCAGGGCGCCGGCAGCACCACGATCGCCCTCGGCATCAGCGCAGGCAGCCTGATCAAGGGTGGCGAAGGCCACGGTCACGGCCACGGTCACGGCGCAGGCGACAAGGTCGGCGCACAGAACGACCGCGGCGGACGCGGAGGACGCGGAGGACGCGGCGGACGCGGTCGCTAAGACCATCCGGCCGCATCAGCGGCCAACGAAGTCACTAGAGCGGCGCCCAGTCGGGCGCCGCTCCTCGTTGCGGGCTCAGCGGTAGGTTGAGCGCAAGCCGAGAAGACGAGACACGGGTACCACTTGGAAGTGGCGGCGCTTGAGGTTGCGAAGGATCGGCCCGAGCGCCTGAAGGGTTCCCTGATGAGGCCCCTCGCCGTCGTGCATCAGGATGATCGACCCGGGCCGCACGCCGCGAACGACGCGGCCGTAGACCGTCGAGCTGCTGACGTTGTCGTAAAGGCTGTCCCAGGAATCGACATCCCAGCCGATCGTGAGCATGTGCTGGTGGCGAACGCGGCCGAGCAAGGCGCTGTCGACCGATCCGTACGGGGCGCGGAAGAGACAGGTCCGGAAACCGGTCGCCTTGCGGATCAGCGCCGTCGTGCGACTGATGTCGTAGCTGCCCGGGAAGTGCGGGTGGCTGTAGGAGTGGTTGGCGAGCTCGTGCCCTTCGGCAAGCTCGCGGCGCACCAAGCGAGTGTGCCCCTTGATGAACTGGCCGCGGATGAAGAACGTCGCGTGGACTTTGGCAGCCCGCAGCTTGGAGAGAACCTTCGCCGTGTACTGCGAGGTCGGCCCGCCGTCGAAGGTAAGAGCGACCCTGCGACGCCCGCGCCAGCCGTTCTCGCGGAAGCGTGCGCCCTTCGGCACGCATCCGGTCGGCGCCGCGAGCGCTGCTGCGACGGAGGACTGCGATGCAGGGGCCGGCTGCGGATCGCTCAATGCGCCGACTGTGGCCGCGAGCGCGAGCGATACCGCGGCAACGGCAACCAAGGATTTCAGGCTCGCGGACCGCACGGGCTTCGATCGTATCCGCGTCGGCGGCATCGCACATCCGGGGCTAACCGAAATTCTCAGGACGGCTCCGTAGACTTGGCGACGATCGCCCGGTGACCGCCGGGCCGGACGGAGGAGAACGATGTCGGGTACTTCAGCGCCGCGCTACGGAACGCCAAACTGGGAGATGATCGGCCGCTGGATCGAAACGCCGCCCGAAGATGACGGCCCGTTCTGGGCCGTGAACCTGATGAAGTACCGAGAGGTCGCCGATTACGCAGACGGCCGCGAGACGACGCTGACCGGCCGCGAAGCCGACGACCTTTACGCGCCGCTTGGACCGCTCGCCGAAATCGGTGCGATCCCGGCCTTCCAAGCCGACGTCACCGATCAGCTCGCCGGCGACCCTGCCTGGGACCGGATAGCAATCGTTCGCTACCCCAGCCGCGACAAGTTCTTTGAGATGCAGCGCCGCGAAGACTTCCTCGAGCTGCACGCCCACAAGGACGCGGGGATGGAGTTCACAATCGTCTTCGCCTCCACGCCGGTCAGCGTCAGCGAGAACCCGGGAGGCGGGTCGCACGTGCTGCGGCTTCGCCGCTTTGCCGCCGGCGCGGCACCCGCGCCTGACCCGGACGGAGTGACACCGGTGGCCCACTTCGAGATTGAAGGCGTGATCGTCGGCGACGACCGAACCTGGGACGACGCGCGCTTTGACATCGTTGACGATGCCGCGCTGGCACGACTCGCCGAAACGGACGGAGTTGAAGAGCAGGTGATCGTTGTGATGGGCCCCGCCGAGTTTGACGAGCTCGCGGCGTCGGTCGCCGCGGCACAATAGAGCGATGAGAGCCCTGCTGGCAGCGGCAGCACTCGCCGCTCTGCTGGCGTCGACTGCGACCGCAGCGGCGGCCACTCCGCCGCCGGTCGTGATGTTGGTGATGGACGAATTCAGCGCACCGTCGCTGGAAGGCGCAGACGGCGCGCTCAGCGCCAAGCGCTTCCCTAACCTCGCCGACTTCGCCAAGAGCGCCACCTGGTACCCGCGTGCATCGACTAGCGGCGACCTGACGATGCGCGCCGTCCCGAGCCTGCTCAGCGGCAACGCCGTCGAACTGCCGTCTCAGGCGCAGCGCAACCTCTACAGCATGCTGCGCCCAACCCACCGGCTGATCCGCTTCGAGGGCTACAGCGTCCTAGACAGCCTCTGCAGCTTCTGCGCCGCCCCTCCAAAGCCGGCGATGCGGCTCGGCGGGGTGATGATCCGCGGGGTTGACGAGCAGGCGACCAGCGTCCGTGGCACGCTCGGAGCGATCCGCGAGCTGCGACGAAAGACGTCCCGCCCGCCGCTCTGGACGGCTCACGTCGTGCTCCCCCATGCGCCCTACCGCTTCCTTCCGGACGGCGACCAGGTGCTGCAGACCACCCTCTCGCGCAACCCCGGGGTCGGCGACGACAAGGCCTGGGGGCCGGAACCTCACCTTCCCGTGCTCTCGCAGCAGCGCTTCCTGCTGCAGGCCGCCTACACCGACCGGCTGATCGGCGAGCTGAAGCGCGACCTGATTCGCGGAGGCTGGTGGGACAAGGCGATCGTGATCATCGCCGCCGACCACGGTTCCTCGTTCCACCCCAACACGCATCGCCGCTTCATCAGCGAGGAGAGCTTCTCCGACATCGCGAACGTTCCGCTGCTGATCAAGTACCCGGGCCAGAGCAGCGCGGTGGTTGACCGCGGGTCGGCGCAACTGATTGACGTCCTGCCGACGGTCGCCTCCGTAACCGGCAGCCCGCTTGGCGGCCCCAGCGACGGCCTTGACCTGACCGGGCCGCGGCCGCAGCGCGACGTGCGAATCTACGGCGGCCACGGCCTTGGCTGGATCTCGAAGAGCTGGGATCAGTTCACCGCACAGCGGCAGATGGAAGTTGACGAATGGAACGCGCGCTTCCCGGGCAACGTCGCGGCCACCTGGATCGGCCCGCGCGCCTCACTCCGCGGCCGCCGCGTGCGGGACCTGGCCGTGAAGTCCTCGTCGCGCGCCTCGGCTCGGATTGAGATGGCAGATGGCTGGCGCGACGTAAAGCCCGGCTCCGGCTGGATCCCCGTGCTGGTGGGCGCGGTGCTGAAGGGCGTGCCCGCGGGCAGCCCGCTGGTCGCTTCGCTCAACGGACGAATCGTTACCAGCGGCTACAGCTATCGCAACGGCAACCGCACTGAAGCGACACTGCTGCTCCCCGCAAGCAAGCTCCACCGCGGCCACAACCAGGTGCGACTGCTGCTGGCCGACGGATCGCTGACGCAGCTGGCCGCCACCCGCTGACCGCCGCCGCTGCGATTGCCGTCATTATCTGCGCCAGCACCCAACCGCCAAGGAGACCCCGGATGATCGAAGTGACGACGAACGACGGCATCGCAGTGATGCGGATGAAGGCCGACGAGAACCGCTTCAATCTGCCGATGCTTGACGCCTTTGACGAATCGCTCGACGCCGTCGAAGCCGACGAGAGCGCCCAAGCGGTGCTGCTGACAGGCGAGGGCAAGTTCTTCTCGAACGGGCTTGACCTCGAGTGGATGACGGCGTCCGGCGAAGACGCCACCCGCCAGGTCGTCCAGCGGCTCCAGCTCCTCTACCTGCGACTGCTTAGCTACCCGATGCCGGTGATCGCGGCCGTCAACGGCCACGCGTTCGCAGGCGGCGGAATGCTGGCACTGGCCTGCGACGAGCGCGTGATGCGCGAGGACCGCGGCTACTTCTGCCTGCCCGAAGTGGACATCAATAGTCCGTTCCTGCCGGGGATGTCAAAGCTCGTTGTCGCCAAACTAACCCCCAACGCCGCCCACAAAACGATGCTCAGCGGCTGCCGCTTCACCGGGCCGGAGGCCGTCGAATGGGGGATCGCATCGGCCGCCGTCCCTGAGGACCAGGTGCTCGAAGTTGCTGCGCAGCGGGCGGCTCCCTTCGCAGGCAAGGGACGCGAGACCGTCGCAACGATCAAGAAGGTGATGTACGCCGACGCGATCGAGACGCTGGCGCTGCAGGAGAGCTTCTAGGGGCAGCGGAGCGGAGGGGGCGGGATTCGAACCCGCGGTCCGGGGAAACCGGACTCCGGTTTTCAAGACCGGTGCATTCGACCACTCTGCCACCCCTCCGCGGGGGATTGTGGCAGGAGAA
>WLNX01000027.1 GCA_009699565.1 Actinomycetota bacterium
ATTCGAGCAGGAAGGCGGGATCGCCGGGAGCCGATGCCCGCAGCTTGAGGAATGCCGCAACCGGCGTTTCGCAGTCGTCGATGAACTCGTGGCGAACCGGAATCAGGGTGTGTTTGGCAGCTAGCCCTCGCACCTCTTCAAGCGATGGCTCAAGCTTGTGGTGGCCGTTCATCGCGCCGCCCCTGCGAGCGGAGCGCCAAGAGGTTCACTCGGGCCCGGTCCGGATCGCGTCGCGGAGTCGGCAAACTCCGGCGGCGCCTGATTGAGATACCAGCCAAATGCGCGGTCAACGAAGCGTTGCAGGCCAACGACCGCGAGGACGCCCGTCAAGAGCCGCGGCGGCAAAGCGGGAACTATCCGCTGGAGTGCCAGAGCGATCCGGAACGCGCGTCCATGCGAAGCGCTGAATGCACCGTACGCGGCGAGCGCCGATTCGCGGTCGCTCTCGTTGGCGACGACCGCCCGAAGCTCGCGTCCGCAGGCGATGCCGAAGTAGAACGCCGTCCTGATCCCTTCACCGGAGAGCGGAAAGCAGTGTCCTGCGCTGTCGCCAACAAAGAAGACGTTGTCGCCGGTGGCGTCGCGCAGACGGTGCGGGAACCAGTTGCCCTGATATTTGACCGCCTCGCTTCCAAGCCGCTCGGCCAGCTCCACAGTCTCCCGCTTCACGTGCTGCGAGGGGTCGTACGACCCGACGCCGATTCGCGCCTCGTCCCCGGCCGGGACTCTCCAGCCAAAGCCGCGACGAGCGAGCCCACGTTCCACAAAGACGTCGAGTGCGTCGCCACTGTGATCGCTATCCGGGTGAACTTCGAGCCCGCGCGAAAGCGGAGCCTGCGGCGGTTGGTAGTGCGGACTGCTCAGCACCCTCCTCCAGCCGAGCGCGTCAACGACCAGCGGCGAGTGAAGCGTCCCGCGGTCCGTAATGACGCTTAGTGAGCCGTCAGCAGTGGGCTCGCCCAACGACTCGACCTTGGCAGTTTCAAAGCGCACCCCGGTGCACTGCTCCCAGAGTGCTGCGCAAAGCGTTCGGTAGTCGAACGACGACCAGCTCCATGGCAACCTGTAACGCGCCGTTCGGTACGGCGTGGAGAACGTCATGTAGGGCAGCTCCTGCTTGATCGAACCGGCGACACCCATCGCCTCAAGCCAGCGCGTCGGGCACGCGCAGGCGGAGGTCTGCCGCTCGCCAATCTCGTAACGGTCGATGACAAGCACGTCGGCTCCGCTCCCGGCCAGCTCTCTGGCGACGGCGAGCCCGGCGAAACTTGCTCCACAGATCAAGACCTCGGCGCGCACACCTTCAAGCGATGTTCGCTGCGCGCCTCGTGAGGTCGCCCGTACGGTCACGAAACCAGCGCCGAGGAGGATGCGCGAATGGCCTCCCAAGGACGCAAGCGGTTGGAGCGGGTGACTACGTCGTAGCCGTTCTCCTCGACACGGTCGAGGACGCGTAGGTAGACCGAGCGGGCAACTCGCACGCCGGGCCGAACGGGCGACGGCAGCATCCCGGTCAGCGCCTCGCTGTCGTCAAACAGTTCGCGGGCCCGGGCCACCTGCTGTGCAATGTGATCGCGCATGCGGGCGCTCGGAGCGCGCTCGGCGAGATCGTCTTCGTGGAGTCCCGGCAGGTAAACGCGGCCCATCTGCCAATCAATCGGCACGTCGCGGATGAAGTTCGTCAGCTGGAAGGCGACGCCGAGCAGTCGCAGCAGGGCAACGGCGCCGTCGGGCGCGTCAAGCAGCGGGGCCGCGACGGGGCCTACGGTCGCGGTTCCAGCCATGTATCGATCGAGCTGATCCTGAGTTCGCATCCTGACCCGATCGTCGCAATCGGCACGCATCGAATCCATGTAATCCGGCAGCAGCTCAAGGGGCATGCCGTAACGCGGGCCGGCGTCGACCAGCGCAGCAATGACCGGATGATCGCTGCCCCCACGCTCGACCCCGGCCTGGAGCTCGTGCTGCCAATCGTCGAGCGCTGCTCGCCGGGCACCGTTGAGCGCACAGTTGTCGGCGATTTCGTCGGCTCCGCGCACGTATCCGTAAAGCGCATACATTGCGGGCCTGCGGTCCGCCGGCAGCGACAGCGTGGCAGCGAAGTAGGTCGGGTCATGGCGCAGCTGCATCTTCCGGCATCTGCGGTAGGAACCGTCAACAACTTGGTTTGAACTGAAACCCACGCCCCTACCGTAGACGGCATCGTGGGAAAGCTGCAACGTGACATCTTTGATTGCGAGCTGCTGGTCGTGACCGGCAAGGGCGGAGTGGGCAAAACGACGGTCTCGGCCGCCCTTGGGCTGGCCGCAGCACAGCGCGGCCGTGACGTCCTGCTGGCGGAGGTTGCCGGGCAGAGCCGCATCCCCTACCTAATCGGCCACGCGAGCTCAACTGCAGCTGGCGAAGAACAGCGCCTGACACCGGAGATTGCGGCTACGACGATCGATCCCGAGGTCGCCCTCGTTGAATGGGCCGGACGGCTGATCCGGCCGCGGGCGCTCTTGGACATCGCGGTGAAAGCGAACAGCTTCAGCGGCTTCATCAATGCAGCACCCGGAGGACGAGAGCTGCTGACTATTGCGAAGGCCTACGAACTCGGACGCGACGAGCGCTGGGATGACCAAGCCGACGGATACGAGCTAGTGATTCTCGACGCGCCGGCGTCGGGACACGCACTGGCGATGCTGAAGACGCCGTCGACATTTGCCGAGATCGCCCGCGTCGGCCCAATCGCCAGCCAAGCGCGCGAAGTCGAAACGATGCTTGGCGACCCGGCACGCTGCTCAATCGTGCTGGTCACAACGCTTGAGGAGACCCCCGTCAACGAGACGCTTGAGCTGGAAGCCGGCATCGCCGCGCAGCTCGGCCGCGGAGTTGACCTGATCGTTGCCAACGGGTTGGCGGACGACGGGCTGACGGACAGTCAAGTTGACGCACTGCCGCAAGCAATGCCCGACCTGGCAGGGGAAGTGGTGTCGGCGGTTGCCACGCTGCATGCACGCGAACGACTTCAGCGGGAGCAGCTGCAGAGGCTCGTTGCCGGAGCCGTTGCTCCGGTAATTGAGCTACCCGCAATTACCGGCCACTCAATCGGCTCCGACGAGATTGAGCAACTGGCCGCCGCGATCGGCGCCGACCTTCCGCCGGCCGCCTGAAGCTCAGTCAATTCCCAGGCGGTCGAGGAGTCCTTCGTCGGTTCGCCAGCTGCGCCGGACGCGCACCGACAGGTCGAGGTGGACCTGGCTGTCAAGCCGCCGTTCAATCTCGACGCGCGCAGCGCTGCCGATTGCGCGCACCATCTTGCCGCCCCGACCGACGAGGATTCCCTTCTGCGACTCGCTCTCGACCCAGGCGAGCGCCTTGATCCGCAGCAAGCCCGGGCGCTGCTCCTCCATCTCTTCAACGATCACCTCGACGGCGTGCGGTAGTTCCTGAAACGTGCGCCTGAGGATCTGCTCGCGAATCAACTCCGCTATCTCCACGCCAACTGGTTGATCGGTGAGATCGTCGACGTCGAAAAGGAACGGACCCTCCGGCATAAGCTCCGCCAGACGCGCGACGAGCGGCTCGACGCCCTCGCCTGTCTTGGCAGAGATCGGGAAGATCTCCGCCCCTACAGCCAGCTCCTCGCCGCCCAGCAGTGCCTTGATGGTTCGAGACCGGTTGAGCCTGTCGCACTTGTTGACCGCCATCAGCACCGGTTTCGTACTGGAGGCCAGCAGCGACGCGATGAAGCGGTCACCTGCCCCGGCACCCTCTTCGCCATTGAGGACGAAGAGAACGGCGTCGCTGTCGCTGAGCTCGCGTTCGACACGCTGCTGCATCCGTTCGGTGAGCAGATCGCGCGGGCGCTGGAATCCGGGCAGGTCGACCAGGACTAGTTGAGTCTGCTCACGCATCGCGATCCCGCGGATTGCGCGGCGAGTCGTCTGCGGGCGATCCGAAACGATCACGACCTTCTCGCCAATAATCTGATTTACGAGTGTCGACTTGCCGACGTTGGGTCGGCCGGCGAGGCCGACGAAACCGGCACGCGTCACCACGAGCAGATCTCTGCCTGGAGTGCCAGCATCTCGCCGTCGTCGACCTCATGGTCCATCCCGGCCAAGTGAAGCGCTCCATGCACGATCGCCTCGCGGAGGTCAACCGTCATCTCGGGACAGATGATGATGTCGCCCAGCTCGCGGGGACCAACGTCGAGATCGGCCCCGTCAACCGGAAATGAGATCACGTCAGTCGGCCCCTCTTTGCCGCGATGCTCCTGGTTGAGTTCCGCGATCCGCTGTTCGCTGACAATCTCAACTGCGACGTGTCCGTCCTCGATCGCAGCCGACGCGAAGGCCAGTGCCAGCAGCCGTTCGACCTCCGGCTCGGGAGGATGGCCCGCCGCGAGGTCCGCTCCTATGTAATCGAGCTCAAGCATCCTCGTGCGTCACCCCTGACGACGGTCGCGCTCTGCGCGCAGATCGGGAGTCGATCGCTCGGAGAATGCGCCGTAGGCCTCGACGATCTTCTGGACGAGCCTGTGGCGAACAACGTCGTCGCCGCCGAAGCGGACGAAATCGATCCCTTCAATCTCACTGAGGACGTCAGCCACCACGACTAGGCCCGACTGCTGGTTTGAGGGAAGGTCGATCTGGGTGATGTCGCCGGTCACGACCATCCTCGACCCAAAACCAAGCCGGGTCAGGAACATCTTCATCTGCTCGGCCGTGGTGTTCTGGGCCTCGTCGAGAATGATGAAGGAGTCGTTGAGAGTCCGTCCGCGCATGAACGCCAGTGGCGCAACTTCAATGACCCCGCGCTCGAGATGATCGCTGACTTTCTCGGGATCAAGCATGTCGTTGAGCGCGTCAAAGAGAGGCCTCAGATAGGGATCGATCTTGGCCATCAGGTCGCCGGGAAGGAAGCCGAGCCGTTCGCCGGCCTCAACCGCAGGACGCGTGAGGATCACCCGGTTAACCTCGCCGCGCGAGAGAGCAGCGGCAGCCATCGCGACGGCCAGGAAGGTCTTGCCGGTACCCGCGGGCCCAACGCCGAAGGTGACGGTGTTCTCCCGGATCGAGTCGACGTAGCGCTTCTGATTTGGAGTCTTCGGACCGACTTTGCGGCCCCTGTGACTCCAGACGACGTCACCGAGCACGGTTGACGGCTTGACCTGCTCCTTCAGCGAGCCGGTCACGGAGCCGACCGACGCCTCGTCAAGCTGCAGTCCGTCGTCAGCTAGCCCTGCCATCTCGGTGACAATTGCCGCTGCGCTTGCAACTGACTCGGACTCGCCGTCGAGCGTCACGAGGTTTCCCCGCAGGACGATCTTGCAGTCGACCTCGGATTCAACCCGACGAAGCACGGCATCGTTGATCCCGCTGAGCGCCGATGCGGCTTCGTTGGTGAGCTCGATCGTGCGACGCATCAACCGCGAAGCGACTCCTGCGCGATCGCGGAAACGCGCTTCCCGTCAGCCTGCCCGGCAACCTTGGCCATGGCTGCCTTCATGACCTGCCCGGTGTCCTTGGGGCTGCTCGCACCGGTCTCCTCGATCGCCGCTGCGACGATCTCGCGGAGCTGCTCATCGGTCATTTCAGCCGGGAGGTAATGCTCGATAATGGCGGCTTCCGACTCTTCGGCCTCAGCTAGGTCGGTCCTGCCGGCTTCGCGGTAGGCCTCGGCGGCCTCAAAGCGCCGCTTGCGCTCCCGGCGCAGGACGGCGATCTCGTCACCGCCGCCTTCCTTTGCGTCCTTCTGGAGTTCTGAGAGGACAACTCGCATTGCAGAAACTCGTGTCTTGTCCCCCGCCTTCATGGCCGCGGTGATCTCCGCCTTCAGCTGCTCGCCAACCGTGTTTGCGGTCATCCTCGGCCGCTACTCCCCGGCGCTCTCTGCGACATAGGAGGAAACCTCATCAATCTGGGCGTCCGTGAGCACGTCGACAAAGGCGGGCATGCCGCCGCCGCCGTTTGTCACCTGATACTTGACCGCCTCGGCGTCGGGCATGACCTGATCGAGATTGGGGCCGACATTGCCGCTGGCACCGGCGGCAGCAAGCGTGTGACAGCTAGCGCAGTTAGTAACGAAGAGCTTCTTGCCCGCTGCTGAAGCGACGGTCCGGGTCGTCTCCTCATCGGTTGAGGCCGAACCCTCCTCGACTGCGGCCGTAGAGGTTGTCTGCGCCGTATCGGAGCTCGTTGAGGAACTGCCGCACGAAGCGACAGCGAGAGCGACGACGATCAGCAAGGCAGGGACCACAAAGCGAATTGGCATCTTTGCAGTCTACGCAACGCTCAAGCATCGACCGCTAAGCCGGGCGCGACCGTGCGACCAAGGAACTCAATCTCGTCGGCGACGATGGCGCTGAAGCCCTCGCCCCAATAGAGCTCAAAGTGTCCAATCGGATAGTGACGGAACTCGCCCAGAGGCGCGGCCAATGCAAGCCGTTCGGCCGCCTCAGGGGGCGTCGTCTGATCGTTGTCGCAGATCGCAACGAGCAACGGGCATTCGATCCGCGGCGCCCGCAGAATCGGGCGCCAGCTGCCGGTCTTGAGCACGATCCGCGCGGCAACTTCGTTTCGCCATGGCGAGCCGTCCGCGACCATCCGATTGAATCCGGGCTCCGCTTCCGGACTGTTCATCAGGGAGTAGGAGCCGGGAGGCCCGGCAACCCTGACCATCCGGGGCGGCCTGCCCAGCCGCGCGCCAACGCTGTCGATCACTCCGTCGACAATTCCTCTGACAAGTGTGAGCGGCTTGGCGCTCTTCAACTGAAGGCGCCCATCCGTGAACGGGCTCTGAGCGATGACCGCTGCTATCCGGTGGTCCTCGGCGGCAATTTCAACGACGTGGCCGCCGCTGAACGAAGAACCGAACAGGACAATCCGCTCGGAATCGATCCAATCAAGTGAGCGTCCGTACGAGATGACGGTGCGATAATCGTCCTGCTGCGAAGCGATGTCTGCAAGCTGGCGGGGTTCGCCGCTGCTGTCGCCGAAGTAGCGATAGTCGAAGCAGAGGACTCCATATCCGGCGTCTGCGAAGGCCTCAATGAACGGCCTGAGGCTGTCGTGGCGCGTCGCGCTGAATCCATGCCCCATCACCACGCACGGGACGGGGCCGTTTGCGTCGACCGGCCTGGCCTGCCAAGCGGCGATCGTCTCCCCGTGGCAGTCGATCCGCAGCTCTTCCAGGTTCACGCTCATGGCTTCCACGCTAGCGGCAGCGCCGGGCTGCTCACAAGCCAGGTCCGAGCAGTAGGGCTGACCACTCGCCGCTGGAGCGACGCTCGATCTCAGTCAGGCCGTGGGCCTCAACGAAGCGGGTCGCCACCTCGTCGGCCTCCCCGGTAAGCAGGCCACTCAGAATCAGCAGCCGGGGCGGCGGGCCGCCGAAGCCCGCATCGCAGAGGTCGAGCAAGATCGGCCTCAGCAGGTTGGCCAGCACCAGCTCGGCAGAGGGGACGGGACCGCCGCCGCGCAGATCAAATCGCTCCGCCGACACGGCAACCGAATTGGCGGCTGCATTCCCGAGTGTCGCCTCGACGCTCTCGGCCTCGTGGTCGAAACCCGCAACCGGCGCCCACCCGAGCTTTGCGGCGGCGATCGCGAGCACCCCGGACCCGCAACCCAAGTCGATGCAACCGCCGTCAGGGTCAACGCCGAGCAGCAACTCGAGACAGAGGCGCGTGGTGGCGTGGGCGCCGGTGCCAAAAGCCTGGCCGGGGTCGATGACGAGATCGAGCAGCGAAGCGTCGTCGTTAGCTTCCTCCCACGGAGGGCGCACGCGCATCCTTCGCCCCCCGGCGTCGAGCGTGATCGGTTTGTGGAAGGCCTTCCAGCGCTGGTCCCAGTCGTCGGCGACGGTCTCCGTGACGATTTCCACGAGCGATCCCCCGGCCGCGGCCTGCAGATCGGGCAGCGCGGGCAACTCGCCGGAGGCGCCGTAGACGGCGTACTCGACAGTCGTCTCGCTCAGCTGCCGCTCTTCGACACCGGAAGGAGCCAGCTCAAGCAGCTCGGCCAGTACCAGCTCGGCGTCGGCCCGGTCGACCCTCACGGCCAGCCGGATCACCGGCTGGCGCCCAGAAGTCTGCGCAGTTTGGCGCCGAGACCTTCAGGGGCCGCGAGATTCTCCTCGGTCAGCGACTCGGCGAGCTTCTGGTTCAACTCGCGCTGCTCGTCCGTCAGCCGCCGCGGAATCACAACGTTGACCACAACCCTCAGCGAGCCGCGTCGTTCCGGCCGGCGCAACTGCGGCATGCCCTGACCGTCAAGTTCGATTACTTCACCGGGCTGGGTGGCTGGCGGAACCTTCACCGCTACGGCACCGTCAAGCCCATCGACATCGAGCGTGGCGCCGAGCGCCGCCAGCGGTGCAGGCACGTCGAGTACACAGATCAAGTCGTCCCCATCGCGGAGCAGCGTCTCGCTCGCCTCAACCTGAACCTGGACGTACAGATCTCCAGAGGGACCGCCGCGCTCGCCGGCATGGCCGCGCCCGGCAAGTCTGATCCTCTGGCCGTCATCAATGCCGGCCGGTATCTCGATCTCGATCTCGCGGCGGCGGACGATTCTTCCGCGACCGTCACAGACTTCGCAGGGAGCATCGGCAATCTGCCCCTGACCGTCGCACGCGTCACAGGCACGACGCTGACGGACCTGCCCAAAGGGGGAATTGGCGACAACGTCAATCACGCCCGCTCCCTGACAGCGGTCGCAGCTTGTCAACTTGCTGCCGGGTTCGGCGCCGCTGCCCGAACATTCGTCGCACTGGTCGACCGCTTCAAAATTGACGACCGTCTTGGTACCGGCGGCTGCCTCGGCCAACGTCACGTCGACGCCGATGATCGCGTCGTCCCCCTGCATCGGGCCGCTCTGACCACCGGAGAAGCCTCCTCCGAAGAAGGCTCCAAATAGATCGTTTAGGGAACCAAAGCCTTCGAAGTTCGGTCTCATACCCCCGCTTCGTAGACCCTCGTGGCCATACCTGTCGTAGATCTCGCGTCGGCGAGGATCGGAGAGAATCTCGTAGGCCTCCGCAGCCTGCTTGAACTTGGCTTCGGCGTCCGGGTCGTGGCTGTTGACGTCGGGGTGGAGCTCGCGCGCCAAGGCGCGGAAGGACTTCTTTATGGCCTGCTCGTCGGCATCCCCGGCAACGCCAAGGATCTCGTACGGATCGCCGGGGACTGTGCTCGCCATCGACTAGACCGCGTAAACGTCTTCGATGTAGGTGGAGAGCTGCGAAGCCGCTTCGCGCACCGTGGCGATTACGCGGCCGTAATCCATCTGGACAGGTCCGATGACAGACACCGTGCCGAGCTTCTGAACGCCGGTGCCATAGCCTGCGCCGACGAGAGCCAGCGAGCGGAGCGCGGGGAGTTCGTTCTCGCTGCCGATACGCACGAGAACGTCGCGCTCGCCGAGTGCTACGCGCAGTACGCCGAGCAGAGCGACGCGGCGCTCCAGCGCACTGAGGAGATCATTGATCTCGGAAAGGTTGTCGAGGCGGTTCCCACCGAGCAGGCGGCCTGCACCCTCAACGTAGAGAGTCACTTCGGAGTCGGAGCGCAGGTCGTCGAAGACCGGCATCAGCGCGGCCAGGAAGCTTTGCTCGCTGTGGCCGAGGGTGGGATCGGTGAGCCGGGTAGAGACAGTGCGAGCGCCGAGACCGTGCCCACACAGGCGGTCGTTGAGGTACTCGGCCGCCCAGCTGAGGAGGCCGCTGTCAATCGGCTGCTCGAAGGTGATCAGCCGCTTGGCGACGCTGCCTGTGGAGGTGATCACGACAACCATCGCGACGTGCGGCTGAAGCGTAAGGACCTCGACGTGGCGTACGGTCGCCGCCTCCAGCGGCGGAGCTGACACGATCGCCAGCAGATCGGTCACCTGGGCCAGAGTCTCGGTGGTCGCGCGCATCGCCTGATCGACCTCGCTGCGAACGAGCGGAAGGTCCAGCTCGGCTCGCTCTCCTGCAGGCAGAAGCTTGTCGACGTAGAAGCGGCGCCCGGCGTCGGTCGGCGCGCGACCGGCGGAGGTATGCGGATGCTCCAGCAGCCCGTGTTCCTCGAGGACTGCAAGTTCTCCGCGGATCGTCGACGGCCCGCAATCGATCTCGGGGTCTGCGGCCAGCGTCTTCGAGCCGACCGGCTGGGCGGTCGCCTGATGGGTTTCCACAACCCGGCGAAGAATCAGTTCCTGACGCGCGGTAAGCACGTTCACGATGGTACCGGCGCCGCGAGAGGCCACCTGCGGCCGCTAGCTGGAGTCCCCAAGTTCAAGCACTGCGAGGAAGGCCTCTTGCGGAATCTCAACACTGCCGACCTGCTTCATCCTCCGCTTGCCTTCCTTCTGCTTCTCGAGCAACTTGCGCTTGCGGGAGATGTCGCCGCCGTAGCACTTTGCGATTACGTCCTTGCGATAGGCCTTAACCGTTTCGCGGGCGACAATGCGGGCGCCGATGGCTGCCTGAATCGGAACGTCATACTGCTGGCGCGGGATCTTCTCGCGGAGCTTCTCCGTCAGCCCGCGGCCGACCGTCTGCGCCTTGTCGCGGTGGACGAGCATCGAAAGCGCGTCGACCGGATCACCGGCGAGCAGCACATCGAGCTTCACCATGTCGGAGGCCTTGAGCCCGCTGATCTCGTAGTCCAGGGACGCGTAGCCGCGGGTCCGGGACTTGAGCTGGTCGAAGAAGTCGAGCACGATCTCGGCAAGCGGCAGGTCGTAGCTCATCTGAACGCGCTCGGCCGAGAGGTAGTGCAGTCCGGCGCTCTCCCCCCGCTTCTCCTGACAGAGCTCCATCACCTGACCGACGTATTCGTTGGGAGTCAGGATCGATGCGCGAATCATCGGCTCACGGATCTCCTCGATCCGGCTTGGGTCCGGCATCGCCGACGGGTTGTGGACCTCGACCGTCTCACCGCTCGTCATCGTCACCTCGAAGCTCACGGACGGCATCGTCGCCATCAGGTTGAGGTCGTACTCGCGCTCCAGCCGTTCACGAACGATGTCCATGTGCAGCAGGCCGAGGAAGCCGCAGCGAAAGCCAAAGCCGAGCGCGTCCGACGTTTCCGGCTCCCAGGTCAGGGCGGCGTCGTTGAGTGTCAGCTTCTCGAGCGCGTCGCGCAGATCCGGGTACTGGTCCGACTCGATCGGGAAGAGCCCGCAGAAGACCATCGGCTTGACGTCGCGGTAGCCCGGCAGCGCCTCGGTCGCCGGGTTGGCTTTCGTGGTCAGCGTGTCGCCAACGCGCAGCAGCGTCACGTCCTTGATCCCGGTGATCACGTATCCCACCTCACCGGCGGCGAGCGAGTCAACGCTCACCATCTCGGGCGTGAAGAAACCGATGTCGTCGATCTCGGCCTCGGTCCCGGCGACCATCGCGCGGATCGCCTCGCCCTTCCTGAAGACGCCGTCGACAACGCGGATGTAGGCGACGACCCCCCGGTACTGATCGAACTCGGAGTCGACGATCAGCGCGCGCGGGGGACCGTCCGGGTCCCCGCTCGGAGGCGGCACATCGCGCACGATCGCCTCGAGCACCTCCTCCACCCCCTCCCCCGTCTTGCCTGAGATCTTGAGGATGTCCTCGGCCGGCTCTCCTAGAAGCTCGGAGACTTCGGACGCGACGCGCTCCGGCTCCGCTCCCGGCAGGTCAATCTTGTTCAGACAGGGGATCAGCTCAAGACCGTTCTCGACAGCCAGATAGGTATTGGCCAGCGTCTGCGCCTCAACGCCTTGGGAAGCGTCCACGACTAGAACTGCGCCCTCGCAGGCTGCCAGCGACCGCGAGACTTCGTAGGTGAAGTCGACGTGACCGGGCGTGTCGATCAGTTGCAGCTGGTAGGTGACCCCGTCGCGAGCGGTGTAGAGCACCCGGACGGCCTGGGCTTTGATCGTTATCCCGCGCTCGCGCTCGAGGTCCATCGAATCAAGCACCTGGGCGCGCATCGCCCTCGGATCGACCGTCGACGTCATCTCGAGGATCCTGTCGGCGAGCGTCGACTTGCCGTGATCAATGTGGGCAATGATCGAGAAGTTGCGTATCAGTGACTGGTCCATGTTCATAGGTGCCTGCGCTACAGCGTAGGGCGCGGGGTGCGGCCGGAGGTTAGGCGGCTCGGCGCTTGATCCTGCTTGTGAAGAAGGCGATGATCTGATCGGCCTCGCGGATCCTCATCAGGTGGACCAGCCCCAGATAGACCAGCAGGCCGACTGCAAGCGCAGGGAGAACCCCTACGAGACGGGCGAGCGGGCCGGCGTCCCCGACTGCGCCGTCGACCAGCAGCCACGCGCCGCGGGCCGATGCGATCAGCGCAACCGCTGCGAGCAGCACCTTCAAGCTCATGACAAGCGTTTCGCGCCCTTCGATCGTTCCGTCCAGCTCGCGGCGCAGGAAGATCATCTGGGCGGCGGTCATTCCGGCGCTCGCAACGACCGTTCCGATCACCGGTCCGGCGATCCCAAGAGGCTTGTAGAGGGCGATCGAGACGAGCGCATTGACGACAAGGTTGACGGCGGCCAGCGCGCTTGGAATCCAGGGGCGCTGCAGCGAGAAGAAGGTCCGCGTCAACAGCAGGTTGACTCCGGCAAACGGCATCGAGAACGCAAACCAAAAGAGGGCCGTCGAGACCTCCTTGGTCGAGGCCGCGTTGAACGCGCCGTACTGGTAGATCAGCTCGACGATTGGTGACGCCAGCGCCATCGTTGCCGCAGCCGCCGGAACCAGCAGCAACAGGTTCTGACGCGTACCGACGCCGACCATTGACCGCAATCCCGTCATGTCGCCGCGCGCAACCAACCGGCTAAGCGCAGGGAACAGCACCGTGGCGAGGGCGACGCTGAAGATTCCCTGCGGCAGCATGTAGATGCGGAATGCTGCGTCGATCGCCCGTGGCGCGCTGTCGGAGATTAGAGCGCCCAC
>WLNX01000028.1 GCA_009699565.1 Actinomycetota bacterium
GCAGGCGGCCACAGCAGGCGGATCGCCGAAAAGCTGGGCCCGGACGGGCTGCTGATCGCGATCGACCGCGATTCAGAGGCGCGGCGGCGCTACGACGACATCGAGGGCGAACTGCCCTGCCAATCACGCTTCATTGAGGCTCCGTTTGCTGAAGCGCTGGCCCAACTCGGCGAAGAGCAGATTCCGGTCGACATGGTCTGGTTCGATCTTGGCGTCTCGTCAATGCAGATTGACACTCCTGAACGCGGCTTCTCCTACTCCGCCGACGCGCCGCTCGATATGCGGATGGACCCGAGCGTTGGCGTGACCGCAGCCGAGATAGTCGCCGAATGGGATGAGCGGCGGCTCGCACGGACCTTCCGCGAATACGGCGAGGAGCGCTACAGCGATCGCATCGCAAGGGCGATCGTGCGCGAACGCGAGCGTCGGCCGATTGAGACCACCACCGAGCTGGTTGACATCGTCACTGCAGCAATCCCTACTCCGGCACGCTTTGGCGCCGGCCATCCGGCTAAGCGCGTCTTCCAGGCACTAAGAATCGCTGTCAACGACGAGCTCGATCAGATCGACCGGGCGCTCCCGCTGGCGTGGGAGCTGCTGCGCGAAAATGGCCGATTTGCAGGAATTTCGTTCCAGTCGCTTGAAGATCGCCGCGTGAAACAGTTTCTCGCAGGCCTGGCCCGCGAATGCGTCTGCCCACCCGGGCTTCCGATCTGCCGCTGCGGCCACGTCTCCGAGGCGAAGCTGCTGACCCGCGGCGGAATCACGCCGACGGAGGCCGAGACGGACGAGAACCCGCGGGCACGCTCGGCGCGAATGCGTGCAGCCCTGAAGATCGCCGGAGCGACTCAATGACCCCTCCGCCCACAGCGGCTTCGGCCACGGTTGGGCGCGCCGCCCGGCCTACCCGTGAACGGCGTCGATCAATCTCGCGGCCGTCACGCGGCGACATCGTCCGCGTTGGCTCTGCGTCCGGCAGCGTTGTAGCGAAGGCATTTGTAGGCCGCCGACTAATTGGCGTCCTCGCTGCAGCCCTGATCGGGCTCGTCTTCGTTCAGGTGACGCTGCTCAAGCTGAACACACAGATCAGTGCCAACGCGGAGCGCTCGGCGCTGCTGACTCGTCAGATAGCCGAGCAGCGCTCGACCTTGGCAAAGCTTGACGCTTCTCAACGCGTCACTGGGGCGGCCGACAACCTTGGCCTCGTGATGCCGGCCCCTGACGCAGTCTGTTACCTGAAGACCGGCAACCACCACGCCTGCAGCGTTAACGCCGACTCGATCAACGTCGCTTCGGACGTGACGGGCGACCCGTCGGCTGCTTCACCGGATTCAGCGGAGACCACAGTCGATCAGGGCACGGCAGCCTCCGACGGCGCGGCAGCAGAGGCGGATCAGACGACGCAGGCGGCGCCCGACAGCTCTAGCCAAGGGGACAGCTCCGGCCAAGCGCAGGCGGAGGCTCCAACTGGCGGCACGAATGGCGGCGGTATGGCCGCCGGAGCCGGCGGATAAAAGATGCCGCTCGTCGAACGGCGCATCGGGATCCTGTTCGCGGTCTTCCTGCTCTGCCTTTCGGCTGCCGGCCTTCGGATCGTCTACCTCGGTCTGATCAAGGGGTCGGGCCTCTCAAACTACGCGACGGCCCAGCAGGTCTCGATGACCAAGCTCCCCGCCCAGCGGGGAACGATCACCGACCGCAAGGGAGTCCCGCTTGCCAGCTCGGTTCCAGCCGACGACGTATCGGCAACGCCATATCTGATCACGGACCCTGTCGCGACCGCTAACCGGCTAGCGCCGATCCTCAAGGTGCCCGCGGACAAACTCGTTACCGAGTTGGCTAGACGCGACACCGGGTTCGTATACCTCGCGCGCCGCGTGCCCGCCGGCGCCGCGGACCGCATAAAGGCTCTCAACATCAACGGGATTGACTTCGCTCCAGGCGCCCTGCGCACATACCCGCGCGGAGCACTCGCCGCCCAAGTACTCGGCGTGGTCGGAGTGGACGGCAACGGTCTGTTCGGGCTCGAATATGCGCATGACAAAGCGCTGCGTGGGCGCGACGGCGAGCAGCGCCGCGTTCTCGATGGCGGCCGCCAGGCAATTGAGACCCGCGACACAACAAAGGCGATTGCGGGCGGCTCGATGGCTTTGACATTGGACGCCGAGATCCAGCAGCGGACGGAAGACGTTCTGGCCGGGGTCGCCGCCGAGTACAGCCCCAAGGGTGCTACGGCGATCGTGACGAACCCCAAGACCGGTGCGGTGCTGGCGATGGCCAACTGGCCGAAGGTTGACGCGAACAAGCCAGGGAGCGCGCCTGCAGCGGCCGTACAAAACCGGGCTCTCGGCATGACGTACGAGCCGGGGTCCACATTCAAGGCCTTCACGGTCGCCGCTGCGCTCGAAGACAAGAAGGTGGAACCAACGACGTCCTTCAACCTCGCCCCGACAATCCAGGTCGCCGACCGGGTCATCGGCGAATCCCACGAGCGCGGCTGGGAGACTCTCGACACCGCCGCAATTCTCGCCCAGTCGAGCAACGTGGGTGCAATCACAATCGGTCAGCGGCTCGGCGCAAAGCGCTTTAGCCAGTGGGTTGACCGATTTGGATTTGGGCACAAGACCGGCGTTGATCTGCCGGGAGAAGAGCGCGGTCTCATCACTCCGCTGGAGAAATACTCCGGCTCCTCAATGGGCAACATGCCGATCGGGCAGGGTCAGCTTGTGACTCCCGTCCAGATGATGGCTGCCTACGGCGCGATCGCTAACGGAGGGGTTCTCAACACTCCCCACGTGGTCGACGGCGTCAACGGGAAGAAGGCTCCATCTGCGGCCGGCAAGCGCATCCTAAGTACCGCCACAGCGGCGTCGGTCCGCGAGATGCTGACCGGCGTCTTCCAGCCAGGCGGTACGGCGAGCGAAGTCTCGATCCCCGGTTACGAGCTGGCTGGAAAGACTGGTACCGCGAACAAGATCGACCCGACGACCGGCAAGTACTCCGACAGCCAGTACGTCGCATCGTTCGTCGGCATGGCGCCCGCAAAGAACCCGCAGCTCCTGATTAGCGTGATCGTTGACGAGCCCCAAGGAGACATCTACGGTGGCTCGGTTGCCGCGCCCGCCTTCGGCAAGATTGCAGCGTTCTCGCTGCCGTATCTGCGAATCGCACCCAAGTAAGAGCCGGAACGCTCGTTAGTCTGGCCCCATGCGGCTGCACGAGCTATTTGACGGCCTCAACCAGATCGTCGAGGACCCTGAGATCGTCTCTCTGCAGCTGGACAGTCGTGCCGTCACTGCCGGAACGATGTTCTGCTGCGTCCCCGGATACGAACGTGACGGACACGACTTTGCCGGGGATGCGATTGAATCCGGCGCCTCGGCCCTCCTCACGGAACGGCCGCTAGGGCTGGGAGTCCCCGAGATCGTCGTCGGGAACGTGCGAGAGGCGATGGCGCCAGCCGCCGCGAGGCTCTACGGGAATCCGACTGCAAAGCTGAAGATGGTCGGGATAACCGGCACCAACGGCAAGACGACGACGGCTTACCTGACGCGTGCGCTGCTGGAGGGCGGCGGAATGCGGACCGGTCTGCTCGGGAGCGTCCACGAGATAATCGGAGGTCACGCAAAGAAGTCTCTTAGGACGACGCCCGAGGCGGTTGACCTGCAGCAAAGCTTTGCCGAGATGGTGGCTGCCGGTGACGTCGCCTGCGCGATGGAAGTTTCGTCGCACGCAATACGACTGCACCGAGTGGACGCGATTGACTGGAACGTCAAGGTCTTCACCAACCTCACCCATGAGCATCTCGATTTCCATGGCGACATGGAGGACTACTTCGACGCCAAGGCTTCGCTGTTCCGATCAGGCGGAGGCGCCGCGATCATCAACGTCGACGACCCGTTCGGTCGCCGACTGGCAGAGGAACTCGGCTCGGCCACAACGGTCGGCGTCGACAGCGCCGATGCCGACCTGCGCGCAGAGGTCGTCGCAACCGACTCACGCTCGACCTTGTTCCGAGTGGACGGCGTTGAAATGCGAGTGCCCCTGCCCGGCCCTTTCAACCTCCTGAATGCCGTCTGTGCGGTAGCCGCCGCTCGGCAGCTCGGGGTTGACTACGAGCAGATGGAGCAGGGCCTCGAGCACGCAGAGGTTGCGCCGGGCCGCTTTCAGCCGATTGATTGCGATCAGGAGTTCGCTGTGATCGTCGACTACGCGCACACGCCCGACGCCCTCGACAATGCCCTTCGCACGGCGCGAGGGCTGGCCGACGGCCGTGTGATTCTCGTCTTTGGTGCTGGAGGAGATCGGGATGCGAGCCGACGCCCGCTGATGGGGGCATCGGCCGGCGCGGGCGCCGATCTTGTGTTCCTCACGTCCGATAATCCGCGCTCCGAGGACCCTGCGTCGATCATCGAACAGATCGGTTCCGGATTTGGCGAAGGTGGAGCCCGGATGGAAGTAGTTATCGATCGCTCGCAGGCGATCGAGGAAGCGCTGCGCGAGGCGACCGCCGGAGATCTAGTACTGATTGCCGGCCGAGGCCATGAGCGCTGGCAAGAGATTGCGGGCGGCGAGATGATCCCGTTCGACGACGCCGCGGTGGCGCGCGAGGCCTTGACGAGGATGACCTCGTGAGGGACCGGTGGACGGCAGGACAGGTGGCCGAGGCGCTAGGCGGCACGCTCGTGGCCGGCGATCCGCTGGCTGAAGGACCGAGCGAGGCCGTCGTCGACTCGCGCAAGGCGACAGGCGGGTCACTCTTCTTCGGCGTTGCCGGTGAGAAGGTTGACGGAGGGGCGTTCGCTCAAGCGGCCCTCAGCCAGGGCGCATGGGGGGTCGTGACGACCGCCGTCCACTCTCAAGGACTTGAAGTACCTGAAGGCGGGGTTGTCATCGCCGTTGACGACCCGGTTGCCGCCCTGGCCCAAATGGCCGCGCGGTGGAGGGACGAGATCGGTTGCGCGGTGATTGCTGTGACCGGTTCGACGGGGAAGACCTCGACCAAAGACACGATCGCCGGGATGCTTGCCGGTGCGCGCAGGACCGTCGCGACGCACGAGAACTTCAACACCGAGATTGGGCTGCCGCTGACCATCCTTGGCGCGCCCGCAGAGACCGAGGTTCTAGTTCTGGAGATGGCAATGAGAGGCGAGGGACAGATCGCCGAGCTGGCCCGCATCGCGAGGCCGGACGTAGGTGTAGTCGTCAATGTTGGCCCCGTCCACCTTGAACTGCTTGGAAGCGTCGAAGCGGTCGCGAGGGCAAAGGCGGAGCTGATCGGAGGACTGGCGGAGGACTCGGTCGCCGTAGTGCCGGGGGACGAGCCGCTGCTCGAGCCCTACCTGCGGAGCGATCTCAGGATCGTTCGGTTCGGTCCGGGTGGCGAGATCACAGAGCTGCCGGAAGGGCTTGAACTTCCTTTTGCGTCCGCACACATGCGCAGCAACGCACTAGCCGCGCTGGCGGCGGTCAGGGCTCTGGGGGTGGAACCTCACGGCAGGATCGAGGTGGAGCTCTCGCAGATGAGAGGCCAGCGGCTGCTGCTGAAGGAGAACGTCGTCGTTATCAACGATTGCTACAACGCGAACCCGATGTCGATGAACGCTGCGCTTGACGACCTCGCCCAATCAGCCTCCGGCCGCAGCGTGGCGGTGCTCGGCGACATGCGCGAGCTTGGCGCCGACCAGAGGCGTTTCCACGCGGAACTTGGCGCTCACGTCCGCGAGATGGGGATCGATGTCCTCGTTACGGTGGGTGATCTGGCCGGCCTCGCAGGGCCGCCATTCGGGGGAGAGGACCTGCATCTGCTTCCCGACGCCGCCGCCGCAGCAGAGCTGATCGGCTCGCTGATCGAGCCGGGCGACACGGTGTTGATCAAAGGATCCCGTGGGGTTGGCCTAGAAGTAGTCGCAGACGCGCTGTGCGAAGCGCTACCCCCAGCGGCCGGAGGAGATTTCTAGTGGGCGAGGTACTGATCGGAGGAACCTGCGCGCTACTGCTTTGCGTCTTCGCTTCACCGACATTCATCGGCTACCTGAGGGGGCGCGAGTTCGGCCAGAACATCCGCGACGAGGGCCCCGAGCATCACCAGTCGAAGGCGGGTACGCCGACGATGGGTGGGGTGCTGATCTTTCTGTCAATTGCAGTGCCCTTCCTCGTCCTGAGCGACTACGACTGGCGTGCCGTCGGCGTCTTTGGAACCGCCATCGCTTGTGCGCTGCTGGGCTTTGTCGACGACTACGCGAAGATCGTCCAGCGTCGCTCGCTGGGGATCCAGGGGCGCGTCAAGATGCTCGTCCTGCTGCTGATCTCGCTGCTGCTGTGGTGGGTTGCCACTCACAAGGCCGGGATCTCAACAACAATTCACCTCCGCTTCGTCGATGCGAGCCTCGATCTCGGCTTCTTTTTTCCGGTAGCCGTCTTCCTGGTAATTGCCGGGTCGACGAACGCCGTCAATCTCAGTGACGGACTCGACGGGCTCGCCGCAGGCTGCGTCGGCATCGTGATGCTCGCCTATGTCGCGATTACCTTCATCACTACGGGGGACGGCGACCTGGCGCTGCTCAGCGCCTGCGTAGTTGGCGCCTGCGTCGGCTTCCTTTGGTTCAACGCGTTCCCGGCGACGATCTTCATGGGCGACACAGGCTCACTCGGGTTGGGCGGCGCGATCGGTGCGATGGCCGTGATGACCGACACGATGCTGCTCCTCGTGCTGATCGGCGGCATCTTCGTGATCGAGGCGCTCAGCGTGATCATCCAGGTATTCGCCTTCCAGAGCTTCAGGAGGAGAGTCTTCCTAATGGCGCCAATTCACCATCATTTTGAGATGAAGGGCTGGTCCGAGACGAAGATCATCCTCCGCTTCTGGATCATTGCTGCCGTCTGTTCGGCAATCGGATTCACCCTCTATCAGGCCAACATCACCTAACCGAAGCCTCGTATCGTGGGCGCAATGAGCGGGCAACGCAGACCACCGATCCCGCCCGGCCCGTGGCTGGTAGTCGGGCTCGAACGGTCCGGCGCCGCTTGTGCGAGGGCTCTTTGGAAGAGAGGCGAGCCGGTTATCGCCGTGGACATCGGCGAGCCGGCCGAGGCTGAGGCGCTTAGGAACGAAGGCATCGAAGTCTGCACACTCAGCGACGGGACGGAAGAACTGGCGAGGGCGCGGGCGCTGGCCCGCAGCCCGGGAGTCCCAAACGAGGCTCCCGTTCTGGTTGCTGCGCGGGCGGCCGGGATCCCGATCTACAGCGAGCTCGAGATCGGCTGGCGACTGCTCGAATCCCCGTTCGTAGCCGTCACCGGCACCAACGGCAAGACGACAACGGTCGAACTGCTGGCAGAGATCTGGCGGGCGGCTGGCAAGGACGTAGTGACTGGCGGCAACGTTGGAACGGCAGTCAGCTCCCTCGTCGGTCATATCAGCGCCGATACGACAGTGATCTGCGAGGCGAGCTCGTTCCAGCTTGAAGACTCGGTGGCTTTCGCTCCCGAAGTTGCCGTGCTGCTCAACGTCTCGCCCGACCACATTGATCGCCACGGAAGCTTTGAGCAATACAAGGAGGCAAAGCTCAAGCTGTTTGCCCACCAGGACGCTTCCGACTATGCCATCGGCGAGCAGGAGTTGCTCGCCGAGGCGGAAGGCCACGCAGAACGGGTTGCCGTGTCCAGCGACCCTCGCGTCCCGGGCTCGATCGAGCTGCGTGGCGATCAAATCGTCTGGCATGGAGCGGCTTTGCTCGGCACCGACCAGGTCAGGCTCCGCGGTCCGCACAACTTGGAGAACGCTCTCTGCGCTGCCGCGGCGGCGCTCTGCGCCGGGATTGACCCCGACGCCGTACGGACAGCACTGGCCAGTTTCCGCGGCGTCGAGCACCGTCTAGAAGAGGTCGGGAAGGTCGATGGTGTGCTCTGGGTGAACGACTCCAAGGCAACCAACGTGGCGGCAGCCTGCGTAGGGCTGTCGGCCTTCGAACAGCCGGTTCACTTGATTGCGGGGGGACAGGGAAAGAATCAGGAGTTCCACCTCCTGGCCGATGTCGCAGCGGTTCACGTGAGGGCCGCTTATCTGATTGGAGCCGACGCAGAAGCGATCGAGAGTGAGCTAGGCGAGAGCGTTGAATGCGGCCGTTTCGATGGACTGGAAGCGGCCGTAGCGGCTGCGCATGCCGCTGCCGTGGAAGGCGAAGTGGTGCTCCTCTCACCGGCCTGCGCGAGCTTTGACCAGTTCCCGCGGGGGTACGAGCAGCGCGGCAGCGAATTCAAGCGTTTGGTCCAGTCTTTTGCGGGGTTTTCAGAAACTTAGAGCTGCTTGAAGGAGTTTCGTGGTCGGCCGCGAACAGCAGTTTCAATGGCCCGAGCGAGCGCAGCAGCGCAAGATCAGCCGCTCTCCCGCCGAGAAGCACGCTCGCGCTCGCGAACCACCGAAGAGGATGTCCTGCTGACCGCAGTGCTTTGCCTGGTGGCCTTTGGCGCGGTGATGGTCTACAGCGCCTCATCGGCACCTTCCGTGCTGTCCGGAACGGGCGACGGCACCGATCTGCTGATTCGCTACGTGGTCTTTGCAGGACTGGGCTTCTTGGCGCTCTATGTTGCCGCCCGCTTCCCGCTGCGTCGGCTGATCGCTCTGACAGGGCCGTTTCTGGCCGTGTCATTTGGCTTGCTGCTCCTGGTCAAGATTCCGGGTATCGGCGTCTCCGTGAACGGCGCACAGCGCTGGCTTGGTTCGGGGATATTTCGATTCCAGCCGAGCGAGTTCGCCAAGCTTGCGCTCGTTCTCTACACAGCCCGTTTCCTCGCCGACAAGCCCCAGGGCTTCAAGCGCTCCGGAGAGCTGCTCCCGGTTGCTCTCGTCGTCGGAGGGGCGATGGTGCTGGTGGCAACCCAGCCGGACCTCGGAACCGCTCTTGTCGTTGCCGCGACATGCGGGGCGATGTTGGTGGCGACCGGTATTCCCTTCCGCTGGCTTGCCGGCTACGCGGGAGCCGGAGCAACCTTGGTGCTGCTGTACTCACTCAGCGCTCCGTACCGCCGAGACCGACTGACCTCGTTCATCGACCCCTGGCATCACGCCAGTACGACCGGGTTTCAAGCCGTCCAAGGGCAGATTGCAATTGGTTCGGGAGGGATCTTTGGCCGCGGCCTCGGGCAGTCGGTTCAGAAGATCTTCTATCTGCCGGAGGCCCACACAGACTTCATCCTCGCGATCGTTGGCGAAGAGCTTGGAATTCTCGGTCTCTTGGCTCTCCTAGTCCTCTACGCGCTGGTTGCATGGGCAGGCCTTCAGATCGCACGGTCGGCCACCTCTCGCTACGCCAAGATGCTGGCCGCCGGCCTTACCTCGCTGATCGTCTGCCAGGCGCTGCTAAACCTCTTCGCGGTGCTTGGGATCTTCCCGCTCACCGGTGTTCCGCTGCCCTTCATGTCTTACGGTTCGACGAGTCTCGTGACGCTTCTGGTCGCCGTTGGGCTGTTGCTGAACATCGCACGGGGCGGAGCCCAATCAGAGCGGCCGCTCGTCGACGGGCCGAATGCGCGACGATCCGAGGACGACCATGCAGACGAGCTATCTGATCGCAGCCGGGGGAACCGCCGGCCACGTAGTGCCAGCACTCGCGGTCGCCGACGCGCTGCGCACTGACGGCGCGCGCGTCGTTTTCGCAGGGGGAGACCGCGCCGAGGCCGATCTGGTTCCCCGGGCGGGCTACGAATTCCACCAGCTTGACCTCGAAGGGCTGGATCGTCGCAACCCCCTCAAAGCACTCCGGGCCGTGGCCAAGTCGCTGCTGGCGGTCGGTAAGGCTTGGACATTGATTGGACAGCTCAAGCCGGCGGCGGTCATGGGCGGGGGAGGCTACGTCGCCGGCCCGGTAGGGCTTGCCGCGGTGCTCCGCCGAGTGCCTCTCGTGCTGACTGAGGCCGATTCGCACTTCGGGCTGACAAACCGCCTGCTCGCTCCGTTTGCGGCGCGCGTCTGCCTTGCCTTTCCTCTCGAAGGCCGCAGCGACGAACGCTACGTCGTGACCGGTAGGCCGATCCCGCCACCTGCCGAAGGTCGAAACGAGGCCCGCGGCGACTTTGGCATCGATGGCAACGAGCCGGTCCTGGTGGTCGTGGGCGGCTCCCTTGGCGCACGGTCCATCAATCAGGCGGCGCACGAAGCCTTCTCGGCGCAGTCGGAGATTCATGTGATCCACGCCGCCGGAGAGCGCGACCTTCCGGCTCTGGCGGCCGAGCCGCGGAGCAGCACGTACCAACTGTTTGGGTACCTCGACTCCTTCTCGCAGGCGTTGCTGGCCGCAGATCTTGTGCTCTCACGCTCCGGAGGTTCGGTCTTCGAGATCGCTGCCGCAGGGCGGCCCGCAATTCTGGTCCCGTACCCGCACGCTGCGGCGGACCATCAGGCGGGAAATGCGCGCTGGATGGAAGACGCAGGAGCCGCGGTCACGATCGCCGACGACGAGCTTACGTCCGAGCGGCTTTCCAAAGAGGTCAATCGGCTGCTCGGCGACAGGGATCTGCTGGCGCAGATGGCCGAAGCATCGCTTGGGATTGCAAGGCCAGACGCGACGGTCTCGGTTGCCGACGAGGTCATGCGGGCCGGGAGCACACGATGACGGACGCCGACTGGAAGTCGCGCCGGCTCCACTTTGTCGGTATCGGTGGCGCCGGGATGAGCGGCTGGGCCAGCGTTTCGGCCGAGCTGGGCGCCGAGGTCAGCGGCAGTGATGCCGGCGACTCGCCGGTGCTTGCGCAGCTTCGGCGCGAAGGAATTGGCGCTTACGCAGGGCATGACGCGGCACGCCTGCCCGCAGGGGACAACCTCGAACTGGTCCGTTCGACGGCGGTTGCTGATGAAAATGAGGAGATCGTGGCGGCCCGCGAGCGCGGCCTGCGCGTGATGGAGCGCGAAGAGTTGCTGGCCGAGCTGACGGCGATGCGCCGGACGATCGCCGTCGCCGGGGCTCACGGCAAGACGACCACCAGCAGCATGATCGCCCAACTGCTGATCGACACCGGCCGTGATCCCGGATATCTGATTGGCGGCAGCCTGCAAAGCAGTGGTCGCAACGCTCGGTGGGGGAGCGGTGAGTGGCTGGTCGTTGAGGCCGACGAATCCGACAAATCGCTGCTGAAACTTCATGCCGATATTGCCGTCGTAACGAACATCGAGCTCGACCACCACGCCGTCTATCGCTCGCTCGACGAACTGCGCGAGGTCTTTCGCGAGTTCCTGGCTGATCCCGAGCTCGCGATTCTTCCCGACGATCAAGCGGTTGTCGAATTGCGCGCTGGCCTGCCGGCGGTGGCGTTCAGTGTGAGCGGGCTGGAACTCTTCGACGGGGGGGCACGCTTCGAGTGGCGTGGCCTTCAGGCGACGCTGAACGTTCCGGGGGCGCACAACGCAGCGAACGCGGTCGCTGCCTTGGAGGCCGCGAAGGCCGCTGGCGTCCCCGACACCGATGCGGTGGCAGCGATCTCCAACTTCGCAGGGGCTGGCCGCCGCTTCGAGCGGCTGGGACGCTCGGCGTCAGGCGCGCTGATAGTTGACGACTACGCCCACCACCCGACTGAGGTTGCCGCCACGATCGCCGCAGCACGGACTTTGAACCCGGAGCGGCTAGTGGTCGTCTTTCAGCCTCACCTCTTCTCCCGCACAGAGCAGCTGGCACTGGAGTTCGGGAACGCGCTGGCAGATGCCGACCTGGTACTCGTGCTCGACATCTACCGCTCGCGCGAGGATCCGTCGGACTTTCCCGCAGTCAGCAGCAAGCTGATCGTCGACGCCGCGCTCTCAGGCGGGGGCGAGGTTGAGGTTCATTGGACTCCTGAGTTTGATGACGCGGCGGCGCTGTTGGGGCCCGCTTTGCGCAGCGGTGACCTCTGCCTGATCCTCGGAGCCGGTGATGTCCGCCGACTTGGCGAAGATCTCGCCATTGCGCCGATCCAAGAAGATTGAAGGAGACCGGCCAGCGCAGGCGAAGAGAAGTCTGATGCCCGGTTGGCCGACTGCAATCACCGAAATCCCGCGAGCGATTCACATGCCCCGCTTTCGGCGGCCGTCGCTGGCGCTGATAGTCGGGATTCTCGTCGGAGCTGCGGTGCTGAGCGCCGGATGGCTGTGGCTTAGGGACTCATCGCTCGTCGCAGTCGAACAGGTTCAGGTCAGCGGCGCCAGCGGTTTGGGCGCAGCCGCCGTTCGCTCTTCGCTCATTAGCGAGGCGCAGCAGATGACAACACTGAATGTCAACAAGGCAGCGCTCGACGATGCCGTCGCGCGGTTTCCGCTCGTCAAGAGCCTTGCCGTTTCAACAGGCTTCCCTCACTCGATGACGATTGTTGTCCACGAGCGCAAGCCGATCGGAGCGTTGGTGGCTCTCGGCGGGACGGTCGCGGTTGCCGACGACGGCGTGATCCTCAGAGGGATCCCTACCGCGGGCCTGCCGACGGTTGAGGTGAGTCGCATCAGTGGCGGCGAGAGGGTCACACAATCGACCGCGGCTGCCGAGGTCCGCCTTCTTGCCGGCGCACCCGAGCGGCTCAGGCCCGACATTGCCCAGGTTGCCTCCGGTCCCGCCGGCTTCGTCGTGACTTTGCGCTCCGGTCCCGAGCTGCGCTTTGGTGACGACGAGCGCATGAAGGCAAAGTGGGTTGCCGCCAGCCGCGTGCTCCGCGATCCTCTGGCTGCCGGCGCGACTTACATCGACGTATCGATCCCTGA
>WLNX01000029.1 GCA_009699565.1 Actinomycetota bacterium
CTCCGATGGCGGGGCAACGGAGGAGGCTGAACCGAGCGCCCTTTCCGCCGCCGGCGCGCAGACAGCTCCCGAGCCGCAGAAGACCGCGCCGGTACAGGACTCCACAGTTCGCGTTTCGGTCGCAAAGCTCGATCGCCTGATCGGCTCGGTGCGCGAGCTGGAAAGCGCCCGCGTGGGGATCGAACACGCAGCTCAGGAACTGACCGGGGTCGCCGAGGCGGCCGACCTCGCCGCCCGCCAGTACGACTCGCGTGCTGGCGCAATCCGCGATGCGACCGAGCAGCCGCTCGCGCGACTGCAACGCGCCACGCGCGAGCTCTCCGACGACATCTCGCAGGCCCGCACGGTGCCACTCTCGCTGGCCTTCGACCCGCTGCCGAGGACGGTCCGGGACCTCGCCCGCGACCTTGGCCGGGAAGTACAGCTCGAGCTCTCGGGCGGGGAGATTGACGTTGACCGTGCAGTGCTTGAGGTGATCAGACCTGCCCTCGTTCACCTGATCCGCAACGCCGTCGACCACGGGATCGAGCCTCCGGCGATGCGCGCAGCTGCCGGAAAGCCCGAGCAGGGAACGATCTCGGTCTCAGCCAAGGCTCGTGGCTCCCAGCTTTCAATCGAGATGTCCGACGATGGCGGCGGGATCGACGGCGACGCGGTCAAGTCGAGGGCAATTGAGCTCGGACTCGTCGATGCCAAGGCGGCAGCGGCGATGGAGTACGACGAACTGATCCGCTTCGTCCTGAAGCCGGCCTTCAGCACGCGCGACAGCGTGAGCGAGATCTCGGGACGAGGGGTTGGTCTCGACGCCGTCTTTGAGGGGCTTGCGGCGTTCCAAGGGTCGGTCGAGATCGAGAGCGTTCCTGGCAAGGGGAGCACGTTCACACTGCGGGCGCCGCTGGCGATCGCGGCGATCGAATGCATCGTCGCGCAGCTCGGCCAAGACCCGATCGGGGTTGTCCTAAGCGACGCGGTCCGCATAGTCTCGCTGGAAGATTGCCAAGCCGCCGACGACCAAGTGGAAGTTGGCGGCGGGCCCGTCCCACTGGTTGGACCGCACGTGCTAGCCCAGCTTGCCCCCGGAGGCCATCAGCAGGCACGATTTGCGATCGCCGTGGAGGCCGACGCCCGCAGGATCGCGCTTCCGGTTGACGAGGTCCTTTCGGTGCTGCGTCTGGGAACGATGCCACTGCCGCCGCCACTGCCGGCCACCGAGATGGTTCGCAGCGCAGCGATTCTTCCCAGCGGCGAGATCCTTCGCTTGGTCGATGCGCGTGCTCTGATCGCAACCCTTCCTCCGGCGCCCCGAGTGCTCGTTGCCGAAGATTCGACGACCCAGCGCGAGCGCGCGAGGCGGGCGCTGAGCGCCGCCGGGTACGTCGTTGAGGTTGCCGAGGACGGGCGCGAAGCGCTGACGGCCTTGTCCGAGCGGGAGTTCGACGCACTGCTGACCGACTTCGAGATGCCGCGGATGGACGGAATAGAGCTGATAGCCGAGCTGGGCGAGCGGGGCATGCTGGACGGGCTGTCGGTGATTCTTTGGAGCGCGAGCGACAATCCCACGCTCCCCGCCGCGGCGGCCGAGGCCGGCGCCGACGGCTTCGTTGAGAAGGGGCCGGAGGCGGAAGCCGCCGTCCTCGACGCCTTCCGCCGACTGCTCAGCGACTCGTAAGCGCGCGGATTTCGTCTAGCCGGGCCGTGGCAGCGGCGCGGCCAATCGCGATTCCGCGCTGAATCTCGCCAAAAGCCATCATCTTCATTCCCGAAACGTCGGGTTCGAGCAGTAGATCTGCGCTGGCGATGACGCTGCTTCCGGCCGCAGCCGATCCGAGCAGCACCGACCGCATCAGCGTCTCCCCTATCCCTGGCAGCGCCGGGTCGCCGTCCTCATCGATCGGTGGATCGAAACGGCCCCCGACCTCGATCGCGACGACCGGCCCCTCTCCGGTCTGCGACATCACGTCGACCGGGAGGTTGCGGATCAGCCCTCCATCGACCAGCAGTCGACCGGCTGCGCGGCCCGGCGGAAGAATCGCCGGGATGCGGGCGGTTGACATCGCCGCCTCGGCTACCGAACCGCGGCGCTGAACGACCATCTGGGCGGCCACGAGGTCTGCAGCCACCGTGAACAGATCGATCGGCAGCGTCTCGATCTGCTGGTCACCGAAGACTCCCTGCATCGTCTCAAGCGCACGCTCCGTCCTCGCTAGCGCGCTGCGGGGCGGCAACTGATAGCTGTGGCGCACTCGCGGGGAGAAGAAGCTCTTGACCGCCTGTCGGCGCTGGGCGGCGTTCAGGCCGTAGGCAAATGTTGACGCGACGATCCCTCCCATGCTGGTGCCGCCGATGCGGTCGACGGCAATGCCGTTCTCCTCCAGCACCTCAAGAACGCCGAGGTGGGCATAGCCGCGCGCACCGCCTCCGCCAAGCACAAGGCCAAGCGAACGGCCCGTTACGCGCCTTGCGACGCGGGCGAGATCGGCCTCGCGCCCGGCCCCGGCTCGCACCCGGTGACGCGCCCGCGGACGGAGCCGTTCGAGCCAGACGGCGGCGATCTCAGGCGGGTGTTCTTCGCCGAGCAGGACGAGGTCGCAGCCGCGCAGCCTTGGCATTGTCCGCTCGGCCGGCGGCGGTTCCGGCGGAGCAAGGCAGACGAGCCGGTCGGCCTGCCGCACGCAGAACTTGCGCCAATCTGAGAGCGCGTGCTCGGCAACGAGGAGCACGCGGTCGTGAGTCTCCTCAAGCTCGTCAAGTTTGCGCCCCCAGTCAGCTGGGCTGCCGACGTCCGACGTGCTGCGCTCCATCAGCGCGACGTCCTCACGCGGATCGAATGCAGCGAGCACCGCCTCGGCAATGATGTCGCTGTTCATCCCCTCGACGAGTGGAACGATCGCGATCGTCTGCGTGGCCGGTTCATCCTCCCGGAAGCCGCCGCTGACTTGAAGCTGGCGGCCGAGCACCGCGGTCAATGCGCCTGCGAAGGTCGGCTCGGTCGCGATCAGCTCTTGGAAATCGTCGTGACTGAGGCGCAGCAGCGTGCTGTCCCGGTTGGCACGGACGGAAGCCGAGCGCGGGTCGCCGGTAACGAGGGCGAGTTCGCCGACCGTCGCTCCGCGCCCAAGTACGCGCAGAACCCGCATCGTCTCATCGTCCTCGCGGGCAACCTCTTCCTGCTCGCCAAGAACTACCTCCAGCCGCCCTGCATCGACGATGTAAAGCGCGTCACCCGCGTCACCCTTGCGCATCAACCAGTCGCCGGACTCGATCGTGGTCTCGGTCAGCTTGGCCTTGATCAGCAGCGTGACCTCTGCGGGGAGCGTGCTGAAGAGCGGACTTGCCTCCAGCAACTCATCTATGTGGTCTCTCTTGCTCACGAGGATGCGAGTCTACGGTTTAGTGACGCATTCGAGAGCGTTAGCGGTAGATTGCAGCCATGACCGACCCCACTGAAGCTGTTGCTCTGGAACGCCTGGGACCTGCCGATGCGGCCAACCTCGGTGGCGGCATCAGCCACTTGGTGATTGGGCTTTGCCGCCTTGCGAAGCGCGAAGACGGGTCGGTGCCGAGCTTTGAGGAGGTTCGCGAGCTGGTCAACGAGCGACTCGGCCGCTCGCCGCGGTTCCGTCAGGCCCCTTACCTGCCAGATGGCGCCTCGGGACTCCCGGTTTGGGCCGACGATCAGGATTTTGACCTCGATTATCACGTCGTAAAGGCCGATACCGACGGCCCCGTGAACCGTCACGAACTAGACGAGCTCCTCGCCGAATGGATGACGACTCCGATCGACGAAACCAAGCCGCTTTGGCGGGTTCAGTACGTCGGCCCCACAGAGGACGGCGCGGCGCTGATGGTGAAGTCCAGCCACGCCCTGGCCGACGGCCTCGGCTCAATCGCTCTGTTCGCGATGCTGCTGTTCGACGTGACGGTCGAGCCCCAGCGCGAGGAGGCAGCCTCTTGGAGCCCCGCGCCGCTGCCGACCGCGTCCGAGCTGAAGAATGCCCCGAGCGGCGAAGATGACGCCGACGCAGGCAGCCTGCTAGACCGCGCAACAAGCTTGATCACCAATCCGCAGCAGCTCCGCGAGGCGGCGAATGCCACCGCAGAGGTTGGCTCGTACCTGCTCCGGAAGAGCCGCGAGGACGTGCCGGCCAGCCCGCTTGCGAACGGAACCGGAGCTCCGCTGGAGCTGCGAACGCTCGAATACCCGCTCGACCGGCTCAAACTCCTCGGCCGCGGGCTCGGAACCGGAGCGACGATGAATGACGTGATCCTCGGCCTGGTTGCCGGCGGACTGCGCCAGTGGCTGATTGAGAACGGCGAGCCGCTCGAAGATCTCGCTGTGCGGGTCCCGGTCGCACTGAAGAAGGACCGCAAAGCCGGCGAAGGCGGAAACCCCGGGGTGGCGCCGATGATTGTGCCGCTGCCGGTCGAGATCGAGGACCCGGTCAGGCGCGTGCGCAATGTGCGCGAGAGGACCGAATCGATCAAAGCCGCCGGGGAACCGGCGCACAACCTGGCCGTCCGCAAGATGCTGCGGGAAGCGCCTTCGCAGGTCCGTGACCGCACCCTTCCGCTGATCACCGGCCGCGGGCAGGCCAACGTGGCGATCCACAACCTTCCGGGCCCGCCGATCAAGCTCTACGTACTCGGCGCGCCGACCGCCTCGTTCCACAGCTTCACGCTTCCCCGCGCAGGACTGGCGCTGCACCTGAACGTTGTCTCGGTGGGCGGCGTCGTGTCGATCGGACTCGCAGGAGACAAGAGTGCGGTCAGGAGCCTCGACCCCTTCGTGCGTGGCTTCGAGGAGACCGAGAAGGCGCTCGCAGGCGGCGTCGGGCGACTCGATCTGGTCAGGCGCGTCCCAGTCTTTGCTCCGCTGGACGACGACATGCAGGAGGACCTCGCATCGAAGATGAGCGAGCGCAAGGTCAAGAGCGGCGAAACGCTGGCTGAGCAGGGAGAGCATGGCGACCTCTTCTTCCTGATTGTCGAAGGCAAGTTCGACGTCAGCGCCGACGGCAAGACGCTGCGCGAGATGGGGCCGGGTGAGTCGTTCGGCGAGATCGCGCTGCTGCGTGACACGGAACGGACAGCGACCGTCAAGGCAAGCTCAAAGGGAGTCGTGATGGTCCTGAGCCGCGACGCGTTCCTCGAGGCGGTTGCCGCCGATCCGACGAGCATGGTGGTCGCTGAAGCAATCATCAACACGCGACTCGGCGACCTCGGCCGTTACCAAGTCTTCGGCGACGGCGAAAGCTAGCCGCGCGGGTCGGGAACCCGCGCGCTGATCAGATCGATCAGTAGATCGACTGCCTCGCCGGGCTCGAGCCTGTCGGTATCAAGCGTCAGCTCGGGGTCACTCGGCGACTCGTACCCAGCATCCACGCCGGTGAACCCTGCGATCTCGCCGGCGCGGGCGCGCGCGTAGTGGCCCTTCGGATCACGCTGCTCGCAGACCTCAACCGGTGCGTCAACAAAGACCTCGAGGAATGGGAGCTCGTGTTCGTCGTGGATTGCCCTCGCGGACGCACGGGCGTCAGCCTCCGGTGACACGACGCTGACCAGTACCACGAAGCCGGCATCGGCGAACAGTCGTGCCACCTCGGCGGTGCGGCGGACGTTCTCGGCCCGTTCCGCTTCACTGAAGCCGAGGTTGCTGTTGAGGCCGTGGCGAAGGTTGTCGCCGTCCAGCAGATAGGCCGGCCGACCTGAGGTGACGAGGCGCTCCTCGACTGCAGCGGCAACCGTCGTCTTGCCTGCCCCGGGAAGACCGGTCAGCCAGACGGTGGCGCCTGCATGGCCTAGCCGCTCGAGGCGCTGCTCGCGGGTCGTGCGCGAGTCCTGCCAGATGACATTGGTGGCGCCGCGCGGTTCGCGCATCTCGTCGTTGTGGAGCACCATCCCGGCCGCGACGGTGTCGCCTGTTGCCTCGTCAATCAGGACGAATGCGCCGGTGCGACGGTTGACCCGGTATGGATCGACGCAGATCGGCGTTGTTGTCGAGACCACAATCACGCCAAGGTCGTTCAGCTCAAGTGCAGCTGGGTCAGGCTCGGCGCCCAGGGTGTCCAGTTCAATCCTGTGGACCAGCTGATCGACGCGGGCGGGAACGGTCTTTGTGGTGTGCTTGAGAAGAAGCCTGGCTCCGGCGAGGAGCGGCCTTTCCGACATCCAGCAGACCCGGGCGGTCAGGTTCTCGGTGACGCTTGCGCGATTTCCAGGCTGACAGAGCATGTCCCCTCGACTGACGTCGATCTCGTCGGCCAGGCGCACCGCAACGGCCATCGGAGGCCAGGCCTCGTCGATCCTCCCGTCGAGCGTCTCGATCGAGGAGATGTGGGAGCGCTCGCCGGACGGCAGCACGACAACTTCGTCGCCGGGCCGCATGATGCCTGCGGCGACCTGGCCTGCCAGCGCCCTTGCGCTCTCCCCTTCGCCGCCTCCTCCTCGGATAACACTCTGGACCGGGAATCGGTAGTCGCTGAAGTTGCGATCGGCGACGACGGAAACGTTCTCCAGCTCGTGCAGCAGGGTCGACCCCGAGTACCAGCCCAGCGATTCCGAGCGGTCGACGACGTTGGCGCCGCCGAGGGCGTCAATGGGGATGAATGTGACCTGTGGGATCTCGAGCTGCTCAACCCAAGGAGTCAGCTCGGCGACGACGGCCTCGAAGCGCTCCTGCGCATAGCCGACGAGGTCCATCTTGTTGACGGCGACGATCAGGTGGGGAATTCGCAGCATCGAGACAATCGCGGCGTGGCGGCGGAACTGCTCGACCGCGCCGGTTGGCGCTTCGACCAGCAGTAGTGCCACGTCGCTGTTGGAGGCGCCGGTGACCATGTTGCGCGTGTATGTGACGTGTCCGGGCGTGTCAGCGACGATGAAGGCGCGTTGTGGCGTGGAGAAGTAGCGGTAGGCAACGTCGATCGTGATCCCCTGCTCGCGCTCGGCGCGCAGTCCGTCGGTGATCAGGGAGAGATCGAGCTCAACCTCGCCCCGGTCGATGCTGGTCTTTTCAAGCGCCTCGATCTGGTCCGACAGCAGCAGCTTTGCGTCGTAAAGAAGACGGCCAATCAGCGTGCTCTTGCCGGAGTCGACGGAGCCGGCGACGAGCAGCCGCAGCAGATCGCCGTCCTCCACCGGAAGCGAGTCAATTGATGGGATCGTTGCGCTTTCCATTAGAAGTAGCCGGTCCGCTTGCGGTCTTCCATCGCGGCCTCGGTGGCGCGGTCGTCGGCCCGCGTCTCGCCGCGCTCGGTCTTTGTGGAGGCGGAAATCTCGGCGACGACTTCGGGGATCGTTGCGGCAATTGACTCGACGGCGCCGGTGCAGGTCATGTCGCCAACGGTGCGGTAGCGGACGCTCGCCTCAAACGGCACCTCTCCCTCGAATAGCTCGAGGTAGTCGGAGGCTGCAAGCAGCATCCCGTCGCGCTCCACCACTTCGCGCTTGTGAGCAAAATAGATCGACGGCAGCGGCAGCCCCTCGGAGTCGATGTAGCGCCATACGTCCAGCTCCGTCCAGTTGGAGATCGGGAAGGCGCGGATGCTCTCCCCTTTCCGCACGCGGCCGTTATAGAGGCTCCAAAGCTCCGGGCGCTGCGAGCGCGGCTCCCACTGCCCATTGCGATCCCGGAACGAGAAGACACGCTCCTTTGCGCGGGCGCGCTCTTCGTCGCGGCGGGCGCCGCCGATCGCCGAATCGAAGCGGTGTTCGGCAAGCGCGTCCAGCAGCGTGACCGTCTGCAGACGGTTGCGGGAAGCACCGGGGCCTGTCTCGTCCACTACCCGGCCGGCGGCGATCGAATCCTCGACCGAAGCAACGATCAGGCGCTCGCCAAGGCTCTCGATCAGTTCGTCGCGGTAGCTGATCACTTCAGGGAAGTTGTGGCCCGTGTCAACGTGCATCACCGGAAACGGGAAGCGGCCGGGCCGGAACGCCTTCTCGGCAATCCGCAGCAGCACCAGCGAGTCCTTGCCGCCCGAGAAGAGCAGCACCGGCCGTTCCATCTCGGCGGCGACTTCCCTCATGATTGTGATCGCCTCGGCTTCCAGCAGGGCGATGCGATCTAGCTCTCGTCTCATGGTCAGTAGATGGGCGCCGTCACCACTATCGGGGACCGGCGTCCGCGCAGTCTAGCCCGGCGGCGCGACTGCTGCCACCGCATCAATCTCGCGCTAGGATCGGCGCCATGGCACACGCGGCTGACGCATATCTCTGTTCCTATCCAAAGAGCGGTCGCACTTGGATGCGCTTTGCGCTCTCCAACCTGATGGATGAGGTGTACGGCCTGGGGCTGGACCTCGACATGGAGAACATGTTTGGGCTGATCCCAAACGATGACGGCCGCAAGCTAACCCAGCCCTGGAAGACGCTCGACGCGTACAGCTTCGCCGAGCGCACCGATGTGCCGTTTGCGGCGATGAGCCACCTCCCGTGGGAAGAGCGCTTCGCGACCATTCCGGTGGTGCTGCTGATGCGCACTCCGGCCGACTCACTTGTCTCCCGCTACTACCACATGTCCCGTCACGCTGGAGAGTTCAAGGACGACATTGACCAGTTCGCCCGCGACCCCCTCTACGGCGTTCCCGGGCTGGTCGAATACTTCGCTTCCTGGGAGCCCCATGCAGAAGATCCCAACGTTGTCGCCGTTACATACGAGCAGCTACGCAGCGAACCGCTCGAGCCATTCAGCCGAATCGTCTCCCAGCTCGGGATCGAGGCGACCGCCGCGCAGATGGAGGCCGCGCTAGAGATGAGCACAGTCGACAGGATGCGCGAAGTTGAACGCAGAAGTGGAGTGGGCCAGCCCAACGACTACGACCGCAACGACCCTCAGGCGATGCGCGTGCGCAAAGCGCGCGTCGGGGGCTGGCGTGAGGAGCTGAGTTCCGAGACGATCGACTACCTGCTGGGCGCCTTCGCGCAGTCGGACTCCGCCTCAGCGCTGCTTGAGCGCTACTCGATCGTCCCTCAGGTCGAACCCGCCTAGGCGGCTGCGGGCTCTGCTGCGGATTCGCCGGCTTCCTTGCGCTTGCGCGCAGGCGGCTTGCCCGGATCCTTGAACATCCGCATCGCCCAGGCCAGCGCCAGCGCGAGAAGGATGATGCCCGCGCCGATGAACGAGGTGGTCGCCATCCCTTGGGCGAGGGCCTCTTGGCCAGCATCGAGCGCAGCCTGCGGCAGCGTCGTCGAGTCCGAGGGGTGCTGAACTTCGGCATAGATCTGCGTCGCCGAGTAGCCGGCAGTTGCAGTGATGCCGGCGAGGGCGAGCGAGTTGGTGAGTCCGCCCAGAATAATTGATCCGAGCGTGTTGCCGGATTGGGAGGCGACGGTCATCGTCCCAGAGATCATCCCGCGCTCGCGCTCGTCGGCGTCGGTGATCGCCTGCACGTTGACGGGCGTCGTCGCCATGTTGACTGCGATTCCGAGGATGAACATTGGAATCACGATCCCGATGTAGCTCTCCCAGTCGAGCGCGAAGCCCAGCAGAACCAAGCAGCCCGAGACACCGAGGAAGCCGAGCACGGTAGGCATACGCCAGCCGATCTTGTCCTTCATGCGGCCGGCGACGAGACCGCCGACCGCGATCCCGGCGATCCCCGGCAGCATCGCGAGGCCAGTGACGAACGGGCTGTAGCCCAAGACGCTTTGGAAGTAGATCCCGGCGTAGACGAAGATCCAGATCAGCGGCAGCCGAACGAAGAAGATCAGCCATAGACCCGAGCGCAGCGACGGGCGGCGCAGCATCTTCATCGTGACGAGGCGACGTTTCTCCTTGTCGATGCCCTCGCCGGCCATACGCAGGTACATGTGGACCAGGACCAGCAGCGGCATCAGGATTAGCGGATTGATGTAGAAGATCCAGCGCCAGTCAACGAAGTCAACCAGCGCGCCGCCCAGCAGCGGCCCAACCGCCAGACCGATGGCGCTGACGGCGGCGTAGATTCCGAACGCGGTACCGGTCTTCCCAGCCGGGGCCACGCGCGTGACGAGCGCCTGAATGCAGGGCATCAGGATTGCAGCGCCAAGTCCCTGGACTACGCGGCCCGCAATCAGCAGCTTCTCGTCCCCGGCTGCGCCGCACATCAGCGAGCCGATCGAGAAGACAATGAGGCCGAGGTTCATTCCCCGGATCTGGCCGATGCGATCGCCGAGCATCCCGCCCGGGATCAGCAGCACCGTGAACGCGATCAGGTAGGCGTTGACGACCCACTGACCCTGCGAGGGACTGAGGGCAAGATCCTGCTCGACGGTTGGGAGAGCAACCGAGATGATCGTCAAGTCGATCGCAGTGACGAGGCTCGCCATCGCGAGCACGAAGATCGAAACCTTCCAGCCCTTCTTGGAGAGCAGCCCGGAGCCGTCACCTTCGGGCTGTGAAGCAGCGTCAGTAGCCATAGTTCCGCAGAATACCGCCGATCTCGGCGTCGAGTGCTTCAATCTCCCGCTCGCTCAGGTGCTCGCGCCATCCGCCTGGGCTGGCGCGGCGGATCTCCTTGCCGCTCCCTTTCTGGTCGTCAGGGACGTTGGCATGGGATTCGGCGCGGACAATCTCGTCAAGAAGTTCGGGGTCGCAATCGATGCCGAGCATCTCCAGCAGTTCGCCAACGACCCGCTGCGGCTCCGCCAGCAGCTCCTCGTAGCGAACCATTGCGCGCCGCGCCGGGTCATGCCTGTCGTAAGCAGCGCTGACAACCTCGGTGCGGTACTTCCAGACCGCGGCCTGCCAGCGGATGAACGCCAAGCGGTCCTCTGGAGTTACCGAATAGGCGCCGTCCTGCGAGGCCCAGCTTCCGTCGGCGTACGCGTCGAGCCAGGAGTCAACGACGTCGCGCCCGTCGCGCAGCAGGAAGATCAGCCTTGAGTCGGGCTGCAAGGCCAGCAGCTCCTGCGCCATCTGAGAGCCGCCGGGTTCTTTGATCACGACTCTCGTCGAAGGGTCGCGCCAGTCGGGGGAGGAGCCGTCAAGCTGAGCCCCCATCCGGGCCATGAAGAACTCAGCCAAAGCTGGCCGCCAAGCCTCTTCGTAGCGCTTGTTGAAGAAATAATCCTCGCGATCCTCCTTGACCGCCATGAACGTCGTCAGCGACGGAGGCTGGGGCGTCTGCCATGCCAACGCGATCGGTCGCCACAGCCCAAGATGGTGGCCGAGGCCGGTCTCGTCGACGCCGATGACAGCTGGATGACGCCGGAGCATCCGCAGCAGCCAGGTAGAGCCGCTGCGGGACGAGCCAAGAATCCAAGTCAGGTCGGGGTTAGCCACTGGGAGGCGAAGCTTAGTCTGCCGCCGATCAGTTCGGCTCCACGATCCGCAGGCGCCCGTCGCCGCGCACTTGCAGCGCCCAGAAGGTCAGGGTTAAGGCAATGCCAATCCCAACCAGCATCCAGCCGACCCAGCCCGGCGCGCTGTGGAAGGCGAGTGACAGAATGCCGCTGGGAATAAACCAGAAGCTGATGTCCCGAAGCAGAGCCCAGATCCCGGGGAACGGCGGCTCGCCGGCTTGGCGGGCAAGCGCGCGGCGGTCGATCCAGATTGTCAGGTTGAAGGCCACAATCAGAGGCGCCGTCTGAAGGATCCAGCCTGTCCAGAGGTCTGTCGCCAGATCGGGCAGGACAAACTCGCCGTATCCGCCTGCCAACGCGGCGAAGGTGAGCGCCAGCGCCCAGATCCAGGTCCCGACTCGGTCTAGGCGCTCCAGCAGCTCCGGTGCCGCGTTGGGGAATCGGCTGATCGTGTACTGAGTCGTGAACGGCCGGCCGACTACCAGCGAGCCATAGGCGAGCAGTGCGACAGCAACATTCGCGACTTCGTCGGCGTGGTCGTTGAGCCAAGACGTGACCGAGGGGCCGGAGACTGCCGCCACCACGCTCAATGCGGCGAAGAAGACGAGGTCCGAAAGTTCAAGGATTTTGGCCTCTTCGCCGCGGAGCTTGGAGGCCAAAACCAGCAGCGCCGAGAGGCCGAGTGCCACCAGCGACGCACCGAGGAACGTCATTGGGCCGACAAGGAACGCAACCGCAAACCAAGGCAGCAGGCCGGTGACCGGATCGTCCAGCAGAAGCAGTATTCCGTCGGGGCGATCCGGGTCCTGTTCGCGGCGTCGAGCGGTGAGGCGCACATGCGACTTCTACCACCGGTTGCGGCACCCGGCCCCGCCGCCTGCCACAACTGTCACATCAGTGGCCAGCTAGTGGTAGCTTTCTCGCCAGATCGGCGGTCGTCGCCGACATCTACTTGGGAGAGAAGATGCTTAAGAACCGTGTTGCACTCGGAGCAGTACTCGTTGTCGCGCTTGCGATGGTCCCGGCCTCCGCTGCCTTCGCCGCCCCCGGCTGCGACCCGCTCGACACCCGCTCCTGCCTGCTCCCTTGGCCAAGCAACTTCCACACCGTCAAGCAGAAGGGCTCCGACACCGGCCTGCGCCTCAACCTCGCGGCCTCACAGTTCCCGATGAACATTCCGACGCCTCCGAAGCTGCCGGTTCCGGGCTTCCCGCCGGAGCTGAACCGCAACGACGGCTTCAGCCCCGGCACCAACATCCTCACTTTCGTCCCCGGCCTGAGCCTGGCCGACAGCGGCGCGGTGCCGATCAACAACCTCGCCAAGTACGCCGACGCCAACGCGCCGATCATCGTGCTCGACGCCAAGACCTTGAAGCGCCAGCCAATCTGGGCCGAGCTCGACACCAACCCCGACGCCGTTGC